>CAYHRX010000059.1:0-11239 GCA_964359075.1 uncultured Chitinophagales bacterium | reverse complement strand
GTGATGGTGTGAACGAGAGATAATCTTTGGGAGGAACCAGGAACACTTCCTTCGGCTCGGTGTTGAGCGCTTTTCTGCCGGGCCGATGCTTGAGCAGGAATTCCCCGATAGTGTCGAGGTCAAGCTCGCCCTCGGCAAGGATCTCCTCGGCCCACACTTCAGCAAAGGTATTGATGATGTCGCGGACGGTCTGCTTGGAAAACCCCGCCCGTTCCGAAATCATGTTGATAAGTTCTTCCTGGCTCATAGTCGATTCTCACCACGCAAAGCTTGTTCCAAGGCTCACGCTGCGACCCAGTCCACTGTAGCCCTGCCACCATGTCTGCTTTTGGTCAAACAGGTTACCAAGCATCAGCACGACGTTCCAGCGCGGCAGGATGCTGTACTCCGCCTTCACATCGAGCACCGCAAATCCTGACAACGAACGGGACTCAGCGAGATCAGTGTATTGCCTGCCCACCATCTGCATGGTAGCTCCTATCGAAAGACCGAATGGGAATCTGTGCTGGTACGCCATGCTTGCAAGGAACGATGGGAAGTACGGGATTGAGTTGTTGGTTGACGAGTTGCTGTTTGTACGAATGGAAAATGAACCGCCAAGGTTGTCTTCATCCGTGATGTCAGCATACACCTCTCCGTTCACAGACACAATCCTGGTGGTTCCAAAGTACACAACATTCCATACGCCGAGAACGAGCGGATCGACGAAGATCGGCATGTTTTCAGACTGCGTGTAGTTGAGATAGAGCCGAGTGTGGATCATCCGCGAGAAATCAGCTTCAGCGCCGAAGGAGAAGTTGATACGGTCCATCTGATGTCGAAGGCGTACGTCCGTCATAATGTACGGGCTCGCTTCAGCAAACGAGGACAACGAACTTCGTTGGATGCCCGGCTCGAATCTGGCAAACAGCGTAATCCATTCGTCGGCAAACCAAGAAACCGCAAGCCTCGGGTACAGGCGACCAAGTGTCTTCGTGTCCGACCCACGGACAAGATGGAAGACAAGACCGCCGCGAATGTCGATAACTTCTGCCAGTTGATACTGTGCATTGACACCGAAGCGCGTATAGAACGGGTCTTCCGCTGCGGATGCGGCAGAGTAGAAACTCCGCCACAACGCGCCCTCGCCCTTCAGTGAAACATCGCCGACATCATTGGTCAGACCCAGCTCAATGCCCAACGCCGTCTCTGTTGTGCGGAGTGCGTCCTCCATTGTTGTCGACTGAAGAGAAAACTTGGAGGAGTACGGCATCTCATTGTAGCTGGAACCGATGGAGAGATTCACGCCAAAACTTGTGAGAGTTCGTTGTTGTGAGGGAAGTGCTGAACCATACAGCCGGTAGCTCTTGCCCTGCAACCCGAATTGCGCTCGCACATCACTGCCGGATAGAAATCCGAGGTCGCCACCCATGTGAGTCCCCCCCGCAAGCGACGCGTGCCCGGAGCCATAGTCGGCGTTGGGAACGTGGCCTTCCGAGGATTTGTAGCCGGCTTTCAGCAGAAAGTCGGAACCGGAAAACGAATTCCCGAACCAACCATCAAGATACGGTGTGACGTAAGAGCCGTAGCCTGCCTGGACTTTTGCGCTGAACCCCCTGTTCAGCGAGAGCAAACTCACCTGTTCCTTCTGAACACCACCCAACCTTGTGCCGGATGCTTCACGTACGCCAGGCCCGGCTTCTCTCCCCGCACCTTCATCGCTCCATTGATCGTCCACTGACGACTTGGAGAAATCATGCAGGTCGATTGTCTCGTTTCCTGTGATCATGAATTCAGGGAGATCAATCTTCGGAAGCGCAGCTTCACTCGACTGAGCACTCGAGTCTTCGGGCAAAGAGAACGAGCGCCGGGGCGGCTCCTTCTTCCCCTGCGCCGACGCAACTGTCTCACACACCAACAGACCAACCATCAACACACTTCCCAACATCTTCATTGCAGCTCCTTCATCTTCTTGTCGGCTTCCCTCCCGAACTCATCATCTTTGTGCGACTTCAGCACCATTTGATACGCTTCACGTGCCTTGCCTTTGTCAGAGACCTTTTCATAACACTCCCCCACTTTGAGATACGATCGAGCGATCCAGTCCTTGGCAGAGGGATAGATGTACTTCACCCGCAGCAATGCCGATACCGCGTCCTTGTACTTGAACTCTCCGTACAAACACTCTCCAATCCTGTACTGCGCCTCAGCTCCGACCACATCGGTTCTACGGGAGGCCACATCTGTGAATGCGCCAAGCGCAGTCGGATAGTCATCTTTTGCCTGAGCAACGAGGCCAACGCCCACGAGGCTCTTGTCGCCATACAGCGACCCTTTGTTCTTCTCAGCAACCGACTGAAACTGCATTCTCGCCTTCTCAAGCTCACCCCTCGCCTGGTATGCAGCACCCTTCTCATACGACCCGTGGATTGCGGCCTCACTGCTTGGGTACGCAGCCTCAAGCCGCTCGAATGTCGTGATCGCTTCGCTATACTTCTCCTCGTTCACATAGAGAAGACCGAGTTCGAGCAGTGCGAGCGGTGCAACCTTACTCTGCCCGTACGACCCAACAACATCGTTGAACTCCTTTACTGCCACATCGTTCCTGTACATCGCACGGGAACTCATGGCAATCCAATAGTGAGCATCGGCAGCGAGAGGACTTTCCGGAAAACGATTCAGGAACGCGCGGTACTCAACGATTGCCTTCTCGAAGTTCCTGCTGCTGTAGAACAGGTCTGCCTTCTTGAAGTACAGCTTGTCGGCACCGCTGGTGTGTGGATGAGCTTTGACAAACTCATCGATAACTCCCGCTGCCTGTTCTTCCTTGCCCAGGAGCGCGTAGCAGTACTGTATGCCGTTGATTGCGTCAGATATGTACTGACTATTGGGAAATCTGTTGATCACTTCGCGATATGAAGAAATTGCGCTGGTATACTCTTTCAAGTTATAGTAGGCGTCGCCGATGCTGTAGTATGCTTTCGGAACAAGATCGCTGTGCGGATATCCCTTGATGAGGCGCTGGAATTCAGCAATCGCCTTCTTAAAGTCACTCGCCTGGAACGCCACCCAACCTAGGCCGTACTGGGCGTCGTCGCAAAACTCGGACTTCGGGAACCGGGACATTAGGTTGCTGTATTCTTCGATTCCTTTATCCGGAGCGCCTCCTTTGATGTTTGCTTGGGCCAACTGGTAATATGCATAGTCAATGCCCGGCTGCTTCTCAAAAAGCCGGACGGCCGAGCGATACACCCCAGCTGCATTCTTGTAGTCTTTCATCGAATAATACGCATCGCCCAGCCTGAGATGAGCATCGAATGAATACTTGGACTTGCTGTGCTTCAGAGTGATCTGCTCGAACGTCCTCGCTGCCTCGGCGAAGTCATTCAACTTGTAACTTGACCAGCCGGAGCCGTAGAGAGCATCTACATACTTCGAGCTCTTGGCGTACATCGAGACGACCTTCGCGTAGTTGGCGCGAGCATTTTTGTAGTCGCCGGTTTCGAACTGCGATTCTCCAAGCCAGAAGTGTGCCTCAGCAATCCGTGCATTCTTCGGATATGATTTGATGAAATGAACGAACCGCGCAGATGCTTCCTTATGCTGCTTGAGCTTGAATAACGACCAGCCGTCCTGGTAGATCGCATCGGCAAGCACATTTTCAGGTGCATCTTCCATGTTGGCCGCGGAAGCAAATGCCTTGTGGGCAGACTCGTAATCATCCTGCGCAAGGTGCGTCTCTCCAAGCATTCGGTATGCCGCAGCCAGAACATCGCTCTGGGGGAATCCCCTTACAACTTTGGCAAAGCTTGCCTGCGCCTTTTTGTACTGCCTGTCGTCAAATTGGAGCAGCCCAAGCTCGTAGATCGCGTTGTCCGTGTAGCTCCCACCCGGCCAACGTACAGCTACGCTTGAAAAGACGCCATCGCTTTCCTTGCGTTGACCTGCGAGCTTGAGTGCAATGCCTTTTCTGAAAAGAGACGCCTGTGCAATATCATCATTATCTTCCCCCAGATCACCAAACATCTTCGCGGCCTTGGTGTAGTTCGTTTCGTTGAGGTACGTCCATGCCAAGGAGTACTTCACATCTCTCTCGAGACGATGACCTTCATGGTTCTTTAGGAACAATTCGTATTGCCGGAGTGCATTGGGATAGTCTTCCAGGTTGTAATAGGACTCACCGATCAGGTAGTCCGCTTCGGCCTGCTCGTCTTTTCCCGCAATCTCCGACCTTGCCTTCGTCAACTTCTCAATCACCTTCCTGTAATCTTTGAGATAGTAAGAGCACTCGCCAATACGCACCCTGGCAGAGGAAGTGAGATCGCTTTGGGGGAACTTCTGGATCAGTTCTTCATACTTTGAAACAGCTTTGGTGTAGTCCTTCTGATGAGCATGGGTCCATCCGGCGGAGTACAAGGCATAGTCAGCCAGCCGGCTCTTGGGATAGTTCTCGTAACAAACCTGGTAATACTTCAACGCCAACGCATAGTCATCAATCTTGTAGTACCCTTCACCGACCCAATATGCTGCTTCACCGGCCAGACTACCATCTCCATATTGGTCGAGAATCTGTTTGAACCTGAGAACAGCTTCAGGATACTTCTTAGTGTTATAGTTGATTTCCCCCAGTCGGAACAGCGCATCATCACGAAGACTGCTCTTGGGGAATTCCTTCGCGAACGATTCATATCGCTGAGCGGCGGGCCTGAGTTGGTTCAGATTGAACAGGCACTCGGCGGCAAGGAACTGAGCATCAGATCGTTTGAGGCTGTTCGGATGGGCCTGAACGAATTTCGTCAGCTCATCAAATGCGAGTTGGAACTGGCCATCCCTGTAAAGCCCATGGCAAACCGCGTAATCCTGCTCCTCAGAGACGGATTGCGTGGATTGAGAAAGCCCGAAGGAAAAGACGAGGGCTGAGAGCAGAAGTAATTGGAGGCTTTTCCCCACCATAGGACAGAGCCTGGTACCCTTGCTTAAAGTAAAGACTTAAATGCCTTCCTGAATGGGCTCAATTTAGCAGTTCGGTGGTAGGAAGTCAAGTAATTTTTTGAAAATCACGTCGTTTTCGCAATCCCGACGGGCGCCATTCCATTTGCTCTTCCATGGGATCAGGCAAAGAGGGTGGCGGTCAGACCAGACACGAACGCCCCGGCAACCGAGGAGAAGAAGTTCACCGCATCGTTGCTCAGCCAAAAGAACCCAGATATCCTTCCAGTTTTCAAGCCGCAATGGGTCTTCCTCTCCACAATAGCCCCACAGGCCGAGCACTGGTATTGAATCTGAGCCGTGGCTCCAAGGATAGAGTCGGCTAGGCTGCCTGCCACACCCCCGGCTACAACCGCACACAAAGCTCGGCCATAATACCCACTCTCAATCCATGCAAGACCCGTCAGGTAGATTACTGAGGCACCAAGAAGCCCGGCAAGTGTCCCCGCGGCCGAGATAGCGCCTGACCTTCCACGCTCGACTCTTTTGAATGTTGTGATGAGTCTGGGCAGAGAGGAAGAGATCGTCCCTAGTTCAGTTCCCCACGTATCCGCCGTTGCTGCTGCGATGGCACCAAGGTAGGCGACGAACGAAATGTCCGCCGAGGCAAAGGTGTTCAGGAGAATGATGATCCCAGCCACTCCCCCATTGGCCAGTACCTGCCACGCATCCCGTATGGAGGACTTGTCAAACACGGATCGAAGATATTGCTTCCGGGCCTTCCCGAACCGCGATAGTGCAATCGAGAATATGAAGAAAGCGAGCATGGGAACCGTCCATTGCCACCCTCCCAATCCCAAGAGCACGAATCCGAGAATGAATTCAGCGATTGCTCCGCCAATGGTCAGCAGCCTGAGCCGATAGGATATAGGAGCGATGATGGCTGCGAAGATCAGGCCAACGAGAATCTGTGAGTTCATGGGTTCTTCCTACACAAAACAAAACGGTGAGCGCTCAACTCGCTCACCGTAAGAGACACAGCCGTGACAGGTTTGCTCCGTCTAGGCTACCGCCAGCTCACGCTGCTTCATGATGCGGACAAGCATGGTCAGCATGACTTGCGACGGATCTGTGGAGGTTGACTTGAGTTCTTCGTCGGCGGACGCCAAGAGCTCAAAGCTCTGCTCGATCTCACCCATCGAGTAGTTGCCGATTGCCGCGACGTAATCCTTGACAAAATATGGGTTCACGCCAATCGTACTTGCATACTCAGAACTGGGTGTCCCGCGGCGCCGGAGATCGTGCAGCTTCCACAGCGTGGTGAAATACCTCGTGAGCAAGACAACAATCATCACCGGTGATTCCCCGACATCAAGCATCCGCGTCAGGATCTCAGTCGAGCGGGCATGGTTCATCGCTCCGATGGCGTTTTGGAGCTCGAACACATTGAACTCTTTAGAGATTCCCACAACTGCACGGATGTCATCGACATCAATCGACTTCTTCTCGCCGATGAAGATGTAGAGCTTGTCGAGTTCGTTCTGGATCTCGCGCAGAGATGTTCCCACGTACGCACCAAGTATCTTGCTTGCCTCAGCATCGATTTCCCGTCCCTGTTGCCTGACACGCCTGCTGATCCAGGCGGCAGTTTGGTTGTCACGAATACGCTCGAAGTTGATAACTGTGGCGGTGCGCTTTGCCGTCACGTACGGCTTCTTGCGGAAGTCCGGCTTGACGGAATGGAGCACGAGACTCGTGGTTGGAGAAGGCTCCTCGATGTACGTGGAGAGCAATTCCTTGTTGGCAAGCTTGTCGAACTCACGCACCACCACAACCCGGCGATCAGCCATCATCGGAAAGGAAGATGCATGAGAGAGAATATCACGCGCATCGGAATCATTACCGTACACGACATCGAGGTTGAAGCCATGCTGCTCAGGCGTCAACGCAGTCTTGATGATGAGGTCTGTGGCCTCCTCTGCCAGGAAGTCTTCTTCGCCGTGAAAGAGATACACTGGCGCCAACTTCTTCTGCGACAGAGCTAATCTCAAATCTTCAATGGTAAACTCTTCTCTTGCCATGCTACCAAGCGGCCAACGCCCGTCTACTTTTTCTCATCCGGCTTCGCGAGCGGCTCTTTGCGGATGGTCACTCTCTTCACAAGGATGTGCTCCCTCGGTCTGCCATCTCGAGGACCTAGCACAGGGATAATCTCAGCCTGACCGATTCTGTCAACAGTATCCTGACCCCTTTCGACGCGTCCGAAGATGGTATAGTTCTTTGGCATGTAAGGAACATCTCTAATCATGATGAAGAACTGGCTGTTGTTTGTGTTCGGACCCCGATTCGCCATTGCCACAACCCCCTTCTTGTAACCTTCCTTGTGAGAGGAGGCAGTCGGATCGAGCTCGTCCTTAAACTCCTTCCCCCAGATGCTACGCCCTCCACTTCCCCATTCTTTTACTTTTGTCGTGTCCCTTGACCTATCATCGCCCATCTGAATGATGCCTTCCGAGCGGGAGATTCGGTGCACGTGGGTACCATCGAAGAACCTCTTTTCAGCCAACCCGACGAAGTTCTCAACAGCCTTTGGAGCGTCCTTTTGGTGGAGGATCACCTCAAATGAGCCGAGCGAGGTCTCGATGGTTGCAGAAATATGTAAGCCAGTCAAGATCGTCTCTGGCACTTTGGACTTCTGCTTCTGAGCTACAACACGAGCTGTGCAGCACAGTCCTAAGGCCGACATCAGTTGTATCAAAAAGTGACGTTTGTTACTTCGTTTCACTTTTCTCCTTCGACTTTTCTTCAACCTTTCTTTTGATGCTCACTTTCTTCATCACTACGTCCTTGATCGGACGATCACCAGGCTTTTGGGTTTCCACTTTCCCGATGGCCTGGACCACGTCCATCCCCTTCACTACCTTCCCGAAGATTGTATGCCTGCCATCAAGCCACGGAGTGGGAGCAAGGGTGATAAAGAACTGGCTGCCGTTGGTGCCCGGACCAGCGTTCGCCATCGAGAGAACTCCAGGTGAGTTGTGCTTCAGCGTCGGCACGAACTCGTCCTCAAATGGCTTCCCGTATATGCTTTCGCCACCTCCCCCCGTTCCGGTTGGATCACCACCTTGAATCATGAAATTACCAATGACACGATGAAATATCACGCCATTGTAATATCCTTTCTCCGCCAGCTTCACAAAGTTCTCGACCGTCTTGGGTGCGGCGTCGCGATAGAACTCGACTTCTATCGTCCCCATACTCGTTTCAATGACGCCGATCTCTTTCACGTTTTCCATCTTGGGACTCTTGTCCTCTCCCTTCTTGGCTTTTTGGAATGCTGCCGCAGCTGAGAGCGCAAATGCCAGCACCGTTACTGCAACCGACGCGTTACGAACAACGTTGTAGATCATGAGTATATCTCCTTAATGGTTAGAAGTAGTACGAGAAACCAAGACGTGCACCGATGCCGAATGCATTCCCCGTCGGTAGAGTAACCACAGCATATTGAGATGCCTGGGAACCTGATGCGTTGTTCTCTAATTTGCCGATGAATTCCCATCTGATATCGACGCCCAAATACGCAAATACATGATCACCGAATGCCGTGTTGGCCTCGAGGTCCGTCACGACGCCAAGACCTTTCCCTGTGAGCTGATCATCAACAGTAAGGTACTTTGTCGAGAGTGAGGCAACGTGATAGCCAAGGCCGCCACCCACCTTGACATTGTACAGCCGCTCATCCCACAGAACATACTGCAGAATGATAGACGGCATATGCACCGTGAGTGTGAATTCTGTTGAGCGGAACGGGATGTCGGGATTGTACGAGCCCAGAAGGTAGACATATTCACCTTTCAGCACCCAGTCAATTGAGAGCGGATACGCGAGCGCTCCAAAGAACTGAACGGCAGACTTGAACTCAGACAGCCTCTGTGTTGCACCAGCAGTAGCCGCTGCTGCGTTGACGAAATCAACAATATCAGGTGCACTAATGTACTCGACGCCCATTCCTCCCGAAATCGCTATGCGCGTGGAGAGCTGCGAGTCGGGATGCACTTGCAGCGGAACTGCACCCGACGCGACCAAGGCGTCCCCGGAGCTACTCCACCCACGGTACACGCAGCTGCCGAGCAGCATCAAGCTCATGAGAGACGTGGTGAATACCCGACTCATGTTGCTTGCTCCACTGGCTTGTTGATCGCTTCGGTGATCGTCACATTATCGCGCAAGAAAAAGTACAGACCGATCACAGTGACACCGATGAATCCCACAGCGTGAGTGAGAGTCGCGTAGCCGAGTGCCACTTCGTTTGGGATATGAAAAAGCCGGATCAGCGTCTGCGCTGCAAACCAATGATATCCACCTGTCGAACCTGGTGTAGGAATCGCCATACCAATACTCGAGATGGCAAGGACCACAACCGCCGAGCCGAAGCCAAGATGTCCTTCCAGCCCAAACGCAAAGAACGCAAGGTAGGCCATTACGACATACAAGAGCCACACAAGGGTGCTCAGCACCAGAATGGCAAGAAAACTCCCTGGCCGCTTGACGACCAGAAACCCGTCGAGAAACGAGTGGGTAATCTTGTCGAGTCTGGCGCCGAGCGATGATGGCAATAAAGCCTCCACCCTGCGAAGGAGAGCATCCGTCCAGTCACGACGCATCATCAGGACCAGGACGAACAACAGAAAGCCGAACGTAATGCACGAGACAATTATACCCGTCCTTTGCAGCCATGGGAAAGCGAGCAGCAACGGTCCATCATAGACAAGGGGAATGATTGTCACGAGCACCAAGACTGAAGCAGTATCCATGATACGCTCGACCACAATTGTACCAAGCGCCGCACTTTTCGGGATCGACTCCAGCTTGCCAATCGTATATGGTCGCACCAACTCACCCGCCCGTGGCAGCAGATTGTTGACGAAGTAGCCAATCATAACACCCGAGAAGAGGTTTCGGAGAGAGATGCCCGGCTTGATCGGGTTAAGCAGATACCTCCATCGCCACGCACGGAAGAAGTGGCTGGTCATGAGAACAGCGAACATCGCGAGCATCCACCAATAGTTTGCTCCCTTGATCGCGAGGTATACCTTGTCGAAGTCCGTATCACGGAACGCGAAGTACAGAAGGCCAATGGTAAGGAGGGCACTCACAAGGTACTTCAACAGCGTTCTTGCGCGGGGGGTCATGCGAAGTGCGGGCACTTCTTGATGACTGACGGCAATTGGCGCTGAGGAGATGTCCTATCGCAGGTCAACGACTTCTGTCCCTTCGGGTGCTTCATACGTGAAGCGTGAGTCCTGGATGCCCGTGTTGATCTTCACCTCGCTCACCACGTACTCGGTCTGCTTTCCATTCACGCCGGCGATCTCGGCCTTCTTGATCAGCCATGTTGAGCCGTCGATCCACAGTTTCATCGTTTTCACGAGCGATTGATCGTTCTTCGGGACGAGCTTCAGCACTACAACATCGGCTTTGCCCATCTTTTCCCTGTTGAGCAATGTGGAATAGAACTCTGTAGGCGCACCGGTCAACACCTTCTCCGGACTGATGGTGTTCTCATCCATCTTGAAGTGATCGATCAGCACCTGTTTGTTGGAAACCGAGTAAGACCACACGGTTTCTCCATCCGTCACGATCGTCTGCTCTTCCGTTTCGACGCGATACTTGTTTTCTTTCTTGAGGAGGAGAGTCCCATTGACGTTTTGCTCGACCTTCGAGAGCTCGAACCTGGTTTTTTGAGAGAACCTGAGCAGAGCATCGTTGATTGAATCATACTTCTTCTTGACCTTATCCAACACATCTTGTGCTGTCTCTCCGGCCACCGCAACACTCCAGCAGACCACAACACCCAGGACCAATGCTTTCAAGAGACCACCTGTCAATTCTCGTCGCACACCTGGAAGCCCGGTCGAAAAGCCTAACCGCAGAGCACGCAGAGGTCGCGGAGGAAGAAAATTCTTGCTTTCTGTCTCTATTCCAATCATTTACTCTGTGCTCTTTGCGATCTCTGCGGTTAAATTCTTTTTGATGGGTTTTCAACTGCGCTTCTAGCCATTCAGAATCATCTCCAGTTCTTCCTCGGTTTCCACAAGCACTTCCCTGGCCTTGCTCCCTTCAAACGGACCGACGATACCTGCCGCTTCGAGCTCGTCCACCAGCCGCGCTGCACGGGAATACCCAACCTTGAGTCGTCTCTGCAACAACGAAACCGAGCCCTGTTGATGCCGCACGATGAGACGGGCAGCCTCGTCAAACAATTCATCCCTGTCGCCTTCGCCGCGGCCTTCAGCGTTCTTCTTCTTTTCCACAATCGAAGGCAGCGCGA
>CAYHRX010000058.1:0-11240 GCA_964359075.1 uncultured Chitinophagales bacterium | reverse complement strand
TGGAAGCTGTCGAACCGCAGATCGCCTTCCAGTCTCCCGTTGCCCAGCCACGAACCAATCGAGTCGTTCTCGAGGTCCCACTCAACCAACCGCCACCCGATCCAGTCCACCGTGAACCATCGACTTACCTCATGGTTCTCAGGCCGTCCGTTCGGGAACGCATCCACGCTGTCGTCCACACAGAAGCGGAACTGGCTTCTGCCGCCATCGCCATGAACATATGCCTGCAGCACGGTATTCTCCTTCCGCCAGAGGATCGAACGCGGAGTACCACCGTTCAGGTATTCGCGGATCAGCCAGCTGGATGCGCCCAGATTCCAATAGTACCGCAGTTGTCCTGAGCCGGAGTTGTTGGAGATAGTGGGAAGACTGAACGAGGGATTGTATGAAAAGAATGCGCTGTCAATGCCGACGGTGCTGCCACTCGCTCCGGGTTGCAGCCAGTTTGTAACAGAAGTGTCGAAGGTTTCCACGCCGGAGTACTGATAGACGGAAGGAGCCACCGAGAACGTCCAGAGGATTGGCGACGTGTTCGGGATGATATTGCCAACGAGATCTGCCACACCACTCACCCTGATGCGGTACGTCTTTCCAGATTCGAGTCCGGGAGTCACGTACATGTTTGCACTTCCGCGTTCACCCGACTCCCAGTATTGCACTGTGCGTGAAAGCGTCGGGCCGTTCAGCTCTTGAATCGCAAAGTTGGTCGTGGTGACGGTACCCGGGTTGAGCCGTTCATCGAAGTTGATGCTGATGACGTGGTTCGGCGTTGGTAGTGTTACCCCTGTGCCGGGGTATGCCGCGATGATCTGCGGTGGCACGGCATCAACGTCACGTGTCCTGAACCGGAGAATGTACGGATCACCGGGAATGCCGTTCCCATCGCCATCGAGGAACTGTCCGCCCGCGGATTGCGCCGTTGATTCAACGCGAACGACAAAGTTCACAAAGAACGCCAGCACCGAATCCGGGTCGTACACCATCGTTGTGTTGCTGTTGGACCAGATGAACCTGCCGGGGGCGTTGGGCGTGATCGAGAAAGCGTTCTGAACGGAAGCGATGTTCATCGCTTTCGAGAACTGCAGCCGGACGGAGGTCGCTGCGGAGAACATTGTGTCGCCCTGTGTCGGGATGGAACTGACGATCGTCGGCGGAAGGAGTGATTCGAGCTGCCGGTCGGCAAACACCGTGGCACCCGGTGATACGTTCACAGTCACCGAATCCAGTGTGTACGCCGTTGTCTCGAACCTGATCCTGTGTTGTCCTGGCGTGACGTTGTCAAACATGTAGAAGCCGTTGTTGTACGCGTCGCCGTTGAAGACGATGTTCTCTGGCAGGAGTCTCACCGTAGTGGTGTTCAGCATTCTGCCCGTGCCGATTTCACTTTGAATGCCGGCAATGATGCCAAGCGTATCGGCGGGAACTGTATAGTACTGCATAAACGAATTCCGAAGAGCGTAAGCTTCCATTTTGTTGTAGCTGAGGTTCTGCAACTTTCGATACTCGGAGAGAACGTCATGAAACGAACCTTCTGAGAGCTCACCCGGCATCACCAAACCGCTTAATACCCCCAGCCGATAGCCAAGAAACGTAAAATCCAACCGACTGTACTGCGCAGGAGTTCGCAAGGCCGCTTGAATTCTCGGCGACATAATCTGACACATTTGAAATGCTTCGGGAGATTGTGGCTGACCCGGATTTGTCGTGCTTTCACGTGCAAGAAGCAGCGTGTAGTTCGACGTTCCGTTGAACGCGTTGCTATGAATGGAGTGAAACCAATGAACGTTGTTTGCATTTGCAAGCTGCCAGCGCTGCGTGAGCGTTGGCTCATCGTCGTTCGGATAATAGTTTGTGTAACGGGTGAGAATTACCCACGCGCCTTGTGCACGAAGCAGTGTATCGAGTCGTAACGCCTTTTGAAAATTCCCCTCGCTCTCCCAAAACACATTGCCGGGGTCAAGCTCAATGCGGCGGTCGTTCGCTGGATTGTTGCCGCCGTGACCCGGATCGATGCAGAATCGCACGCCGCTTTGTGAGAATGAAGTATTATTCAAGAAAAGGATTGCCAGTGCGGCAAGAACGGCAATCCATCCCGACAAGTCGGGACAATCCGCAATCCGCAATTGTTTCATCGCTTCGTCTCCTCATAACTCATGAGAAGAATCCTGCCGTCAAGTGTGTTGCAGACAATCTTGTTTTCAGTTGGCGAGCAGTCGGGGTACAATTCGATGTCCGACTCTGTTCCTGTCAAGGGCGCCATCGTTTTGCCGTCTGCGGAGATGCACCAGATGTCAGACGAAGTAATGTTATGGCCATCATCTGCATCTCTCATAAACACAATCCACCTGCCATCGCGTGTCCACGTTGGCGCGTTACGCCGGCCCAGTCGGGCGAGCACCTTCCCGTCAAGGTCACAAATGAACGTCCCCTTCTCCATTTCGTATGCAACGATTCTCTTCCCGTCAGGGGAGATCGAAGGCCAGATGTAGCTGCCGCCTTTGAACGGATCGAGCAGGACTTTCTTCCCGTTACGGTTCAACGCTATCTTCGTGCTCTCAATACCAATGATGGAACTGTGTTGGGCACTGATTTGGTCGGAGAGATTTTTGGTCCGCCCACCAACTGTGTAGACCACGTTATCCTTGACGAATGTTGGTGCAGACACTGTCTCACCTGATTCCAGAACTCTCGTCGTCTTGTCGGCAAGATTGACCAGAACAACTTCTTGCAGTCGCTCATGCGTCTTTTCATCCGTTGACGTCCGACGGTAGGCCAGCTGCCCCCCATCCGGAGAAACCGTGAAGCCAAAGCCCGACCCCGGATCACCAGTAATCTGCCTGAGCGATTGCGTCGCAGGGGAGAACTCCCAAATGCCGTTGAAGCCCATCGTCGTCAAGTAGATGAGGTTTCCGTCGGGAGAGAACTGCGGGTGCGCCCACTCCCTTGACTGATCGAGAGGCAAGTGCTGAACATCAACAGCCTTGAGTTGCGCATTCAGCGTCGAAACAACAAGCAGTAAGGTGGGAAGGAAGTATGTAACTCGTAGCTTCATAAATCGTGGCCCTGGTCGGAGTCTCTGACCTAATATACGGAACATTCCAAAAATAGCAAGGTGCCGGGACTCGCTTGTTCTCTGTTCTAACAGGGTGATGAGAAACTCTTTCACTGGTCATTGCGAGGCGATTTTTGCCGAAGTCCCGCTTTCTAGATTCCGCTATTGGCGGGATTCTGGAAAGCGGAACAATCTCTCTTTTCTGCACGGATTCGAGGATTGAGATTGCTTCTCCCGACTTTCGCCACGAAGATGGCGGACAGGTCGTCGGGATCGCAATGACTGTGACGCTCGGTTTTTCAACAGCCTGCTAATCGTCCTACTTGATGATTGTCATCCTTCTGGTTTCGGCGTAACCGCCTGCAACCATCCTGTACAAGTACGTTCCGCTCGCAAGCCTGCGTGCATCGAAGACCACGCGGTACGTTCCGACACGTTTGTGCTCGTTCACAAGACTGGCAATCTCCTGACCGAGAACATTGTACACTTTGATGCTCACAAGAGCCGGCTGCAAGATTGAGAACTCGATCGTCGTCGTCGGGTTGAACGGGTTCGGGTAGTTCTGTTCAAGCCGGTACGATTCGGGAACAACGCCGGGGATTTCCTCAACCGTCGCTATTGTGGGAAGGGTTCCGTTGAAGCGCCACTTCTCCACCGTCCACCCGAAGGTGGATTGACTGTAGAGGTACCCCTGTTGGTCGAACTCAACGTCGTACGTGGAGGTATAACCCGATGCGTTGCCCGGAATCTTCCCGTCGACTCGGTTCGTATAGCTGCTATCAAGCTGGATGTAGTTCCACCGCGCCACGTCGATTGTATTCAATGATGGGTCCGAGCCCACCAAAGTCCCCGTATTCGGATTGACGAGATAAATTCTACCATAGCGGTAGCTGGTGGAGAGCCCCGCTGTGCTGACACCGATCATTGAGTCGCACGCAACGAAGAGGATGTTGTTGGGGCTGAGGTACTTTAGTCCGATGGGCTTCGCTCGGCGTGGCAGCGTTCCCGCAGGATAAGCCGGCAATGTATCGGCAGGCCCGAGCTGGAAATTGAAACCCGGCACGAGCGTGTAACCGGTCGTTGGCGAGCCGACATACTTGCGCACACGCCGATTCGTGTAATCAGCGATAAAGAGCTGCTGGCCGTTCGGACTTACCGCAATGCCCTTGTAGACACCGTCAGGGAGGTTGACAGTCGACACCGGCAACTCGTCATGAGTAGGCGCCCACAGGTTGGCGGGCCTGAATACTTTCACATCGTAGTCATCGCCAACAGTCGTATCATTGCACGCATACACGTAGCCGTTCTGATCCACTGCTAGTCCATAAATGCTGGTGATGCCGGCAACCGTCCGGGGATATGGAGGCACAACGCGGATACTGTCGTTCCGGTACTTGAACACAAGAACGTTGTGGAGCTCGTCGTTATTCGCCACATAGATGGAGCTGTCCGGTGTTGCCACCATAGCGCCCGGATTCTGCAGTCGTACTTGGTCAAGCGCTGATGCATACCAGTTCTGATAAATGCCGGACGTAGCACTGCCGTATCCATAAGAATACACGCGCCCACGCGCTGAGTCGGCGTTCACATACGGGATCAAGAAGCTCCGCACGCCTGGCGTGTTTACAAGGGCCACGAACATGTCCTGCTTGATGATGGCAAGGTTTGGTGTGTTATGACCGGTACCGTTGGAGTCGCCATCATCCCATGTCGCGTACAAGCACTGCCATTGGCTCCATGCAGAGGCAGCGCTCAAAAGAGAAAGCAGCACAGGAAACGCTAGTACCCCAAACCGTTTCATTGCAACCTCCTGCTTGATTTTTGATTTTTGATTCTTGATTCTTGATTTTGAGACTCTCACTCCTCACCCCCTGTCCTCCGTCTTCTTCTTCAGCTCACGCACTTTGTCGAAGAACTCCGGCAGCGGCATCTCCTTCAGGAAGATCATCCCCCGCGCAGCGCGCAAGCGAGGATGATCGCTCTTGAGAAAGTAGTCGTGACCGAGACAGGTCTTCACCATGTTATATTGCTCCACCTGAATCCTCTGCGCAAGCTCTGAGAACGGTCCGTCATGCTCATAGCTCGGGAACGACGCTGCGCTTTGCGAGCCAAAGCAATTCATGAACGCCGTATGCATCATCGAGAGCGAGATCAGCGATTCGGGGACCATGATGTTGGCCTCCGATATCTTGAAGCGATACCACACGTTGCGGTACCCCCATACGCGGACGTCGGCGTCGGGGCTCTCCTTCGCGTACAGCTTCAACGCCTCAGCAACTGCCTGAAGGGCTTTGTAGTGGGTGTCCGGGCCGGCGCCCTCGGGATCAAACGCCACCGAGACAACGTTCGGCTTCACTTTCTTGATAAGCTCGAAGATCGGAATGACGTCACGGTCGACCTCAGGTTCTTCAGAGAAGATGTCGCCCTTATAGAAGCCGAGCCTGAGGGGATACACACAAGAGGACTCAATACCCACATATGCCCACAGGAGCTCGACTTCCCATTCACGCAGTGTTCCCTTGAGAAACTGTACGTGTGGCGGGTCCTTCGCTCCCGGGTATTGGGAGGTTAGATATTGGATCAGGTCATGGATACGATGCCTCAGGGTCATCACGTCGCTTGTTTGATACAGCGACATCAGGTTGCGGAACATCCGGCGGGACTCCGCTTCATCTTTCATCTCTTGACTGCGCGCCGCCTGACCGTCGAGGTACAAGTACACATCCTGCATTCGCCCGGTCTCACTGGCAGGGTCAAAATACCCTTCACTGATGAGCAGGGAGAACGCCCCGCGCTCAAGATACGCGTCCACCTTTCGAAGTATGGAGAGCGTGTACAGATTCGACACAGAGGTAAAGCCGGAGGTCACGTTCCCGAAGTAGTGTTGATTACTCGGATCACGCACGAGGTGGTAGATGTGCCCGATGTACGCCAGCATGATGTCGTCGTGATGCGGTTCTGTATGCAGGAAAGTCGTGTTTGACACGTGCTTGATCCCGCGATCGATCTTTTCAACCATGCGCTGCCGGACAGCAGACATCAACTCGTGATGTACCGTACCGGTTTTCTTGAGCACCTCGCGCGCAAACCGGTCGCTCTCGAAATCCGCCTGCGTCAGGTCTGTCACCGCCTTGCCCTTCGCCAGCGCAAGAGTGACAACCGCATCTTCGACCGAACCATCCCTGAGGGTGACCATACTGCAGAGATCTTCAAAACGCCGCTCAACGAGGTTCTTCGCTGCCCCTTTGGTGATGTAGAAGCGGGCGTTCGGCAAGTCCTGCAACACGGATGCAGGAAACTGTGGACCCTTCTTCTCCTGAATGGCCTGACCCACAACTCCCGCTTTCGCATCACCTGCCGCGATGATGATCGCTGTACATGTCGGATTGTAGGTAATAGTAGAGAGTCCGATCGTGATCACCAGACGGCTGCGGGAAATCTCAATGCCCCCGAGATCGGTTGCGGCGGCGGCTTGAGTCTCGTAGTTTGTGCCCGTCAGGCGCGTCACCGAATAGACGCTCGACCCGCGGACGTTGAACGCAATATGGCCGTCAGGGCCGATGCCTCCCAGGAAGAAGCCGATGCCGCCCATCTCGCGGATCTTCGACTCATACTCCATACAAAAGACATCGACACGGTTGATCACATCCTTCTGGGAACGTTCAAGGTCCGTTCTCGTCTGACGCACCCGCAGTGTCAGGTCCACGACATTGTCAGGGAACATCTCTTCCATCGTTCTGCCGGGTGGCAAACCAAGCGACGTGGCATCTATCAGGAGCGCGAACGCAGGATTGAGCCCGAACCCTTTGATGTAGAACTCATTCACATAATAGTGAAAACTGTTATGTTGCCGCGAGTCCATCGGATAGAACTCATCGATCTGCACAAACCGGAGGCTTCGCATATCGGGACGGCGTGAGCCGTCGATCTGATAGCTCTCGAGCAGCGACTGGATGTCCTTCGTCTCCCATCGCTCGAGAATCCGGTTGACCCACTTGATGAAGTGTTCGGGGGTCTTCCCGGTGGGGAGAGAGATGACACCCCCCGAATTCCTCAGCACCCACTCGATGAACCTCAACGCAGCCAGTTTCCCCAGCAAAGGGAAGTTCGCTATTTCAATGACGTTGATTTTTTCCGTCGGCGCATACATTGGTTTCCGCCCGCTGCGTTGCAACTCAAGCGCCTCGACTGTGGATGTTCCGTCGTAGTTCCTTGGGTTCATGGTTCTCGGTGACTTCGTCCGTGTAATGTCAAACGCCTGCCCAGCGCTATCTCTGACCTGTTGTGCAACAGGCGGCGGCAATGTGGTCGATCCGGTTTTCATCATCCCTCTATCTCTACTCCTGTTTCCAAACTCGATCGAGCTTCGAGAGCCACTCCGCCAAAAACGTCTGTACTACTTGTTCATGGTCAACCGCGGTCGCTGCGAAACTGACTCTCATCCGTTGTTCGTCCTCGGTCTCCTTCATGAAGCCCTCATGCTCTTTGGCAAGATGGTCTGTGTACGCGGCGAACATTCTTCCGGGGTACTTGTCCAGCCAGTTCCGGAAGAAGTCATGGTTGCCATAGAAGGCATCGAACAGGAATACATCCGTAATATGCTCATTCAATCCCCCACGGTCAAGACAGAATGCCGCAGGCCTGTAGCCACCGCTATGAGCACTCAGGATAAGCCTGTTGAGCCTGGTCGTTTTGATGACCTCCTCAGACTTCATCGTAACGAGCACGTCTTCAATAAGACGCTTGAGACCTCCTTCGTCCTCCATCTTTCCACCAAACGAATCGCGGGCACGATACGGTCCCTGAGGAATCACGAGCAGAGCATTGATCTTCTGTGCTGCCAACGCCTGCGGCATCAGGTATTGTTCCAGCACGCCCATGTTATCGTTCATGTGGCCGTGGAAATGCACGATGACGTTCGTCCCATGTTCCGTCTCCTTGAACCCATCAGGAATCACGACGGCCACACTGCTGTCAGTGTAATGGGGAAAGGAGGGATAGACGGTGCCGTTGCCTGCGGTGAACCCATTCACCCTATCCGTATGCGGAAACGGTGCTGCCGACGAGCGGTAGATCAGCCAGTTGCCGCCGGGGAATCTGTTCCAGTCCACATCACGAGTACGTACGTGACGCTCATGGCCACTGCTCCCCGTAAAGTGGTTCCATACTGCACGAGCAACGTGCGCCGCCAGCAGCGATGCCTGGTTCTCGTTATCTTCTTGATGATCGGGGTGCTTATCCACAAACACCGCAATGGCAATGTTTGCTTTGTCGGAGAGAATCAGTCCGACATCCGCTTTCGACTCGTTGACATCACCAGTTTTGTGAGCAATGTCGAGATACAGGCATTCATCGATGGGCAGGAACCGGGGAATTTTGTCGTTGTATTGCTGCTGCTTCAGGATGTCGAGCATCGTGTTGCAGGAAGATGAATCCGCGAGCGTTTTGTTGTAGAGCGCTTCCAGCAACACCATCATGTCTTCAGGAGTTGAGACACCGATGCCGTACCGGATGCCTTCTGGACTCTGCTTCTTGGTCTGCCATGAATAGAGGCGGTTGAGGAGGCGTGTATTCTTCAGCCCACGGGAAAGAAGGAAGTCATTCACCGCAGCCATCCGGGCATCGTGAGTGGATGCAAGCTGGTCAAGCACGAGGTTCGTCGCGGTGTTGTCACTCAAAATAATCATCAGCTTCACCGCGTCGAGCAGCGAGAGGTTCATGCTGTCGGTCATGAACTGTAGCACGCCGGAGCCTGGCTTCTTGTCTTCTTTCGCCAGCACAACCCGGGCGTGTGGATCAACCCGCTTCTGATCAGCAAGATGAAAGAATGCCGCCATCACCGGCAGCTTGATAACGCTGGCCGTCGGGAATCTTTCCGATGCATTGTAACCAATGACCTCGCCGGTGTTCAGGTTCTTCCCCGCAACACCGAGATGTCCGCCGAACTGGCGTTCAAGTCGCTGGAACTCGCCAACAAGCTCACCCTCATCACCTAACGAGATACCAACAGAGGCCCAGCATGAGAGAAAGCTTAGTGCAATAAGGAATCTCACTTTTTGACTTTTGAATTTTGACTTTTGATTTGATCTTACACCTTCCAGAACCACTTTTTGTTCCACATAATCCAGGCGACGAGGAACGTAAAGAGCATAAACGCAATGGCATACATCAGCGATGCGTTCAGGGGTGATGCGAACGGCACAAAGAACATGTCATAGATGAATGTCTTCAGGGTCGCCTCATTCCCATCGGGTTGGGGGAGCTTGATGATCGTCAGCAACCTGCCCACTACACCGGATAGGACGAACATCGCGAGGGCGTTCATTCCCCAGATAACAAAGGGGTGTGCCCATCGAGTGTAGCCTTTCACGTCGATGAGCCAGTAGAACATCGCAAGGCAGACCAGCGCCCATCCTGCCATGAACACACTGTACGAGCTCGTCCACATGTTCTTGTTGATCGGAAGCCCCATGTCGAGGATTGCGCCGACAAGAAGCAGGAGGTTCCCCGCGACGAACATCCACGCCGTCTTCTCTTCTTTGGTGTAAGATGATCGAAGGAAATGGCCCGTGAGCACGCCGAACAGCGTTGTGGTGATCGCGGGAATGGTGCTGAGAATTCCTTCCGGGTCAAATCCGGGCACAGGCGCGCCAGACCACGTGTGTCCGCTCAGCAATGTTGCATCGATGTACCAGCACAAACTCCCCAGCGGCTCCAAGATTCCTGCACCGTAGCCCGGCACGGGAATGAGCTTCACCAGCAGCCAGTAGCCGGTCAGGAGTCCGAGAATCCAGTTGATCTGACCGCGAATGGTCGTGTTGAGGAGGATGACACTGGCGAAGAAATAACACAACGCGATCCGCTGGAGGACGCCGGGGATCCTCATCGTGGCAACGTCAAACTGATGGCCGAACAGGAGTCCGAACGGAAAACCATTCAGGAACACACCCGCCACAAAGATGATCGCCGTGCGCCTGAAGACCTGTGCGTAGAGCTTCGACTTCTCCCCCGCTGCTTCCATTCTTTTGGCAAACGAAAACGTCATCGCCACGCCAACGATGAAGAGGAAGAAGGGGAAAATCCAATCCGTGAACGTCCAGCCGTTCCACTTCGCGTGGGCAAGCTGCGGATAGATGTTCGACCACGAGCCGGGGTTGTTCACCAGCATCATGCCGGCAATGGTTGCGCCGCGGAAGGCATCAAGAGAGACAAGTCGGGAACCTGGCGCAGGCGAGGACATTATTTCACCACCGACATCTTCTTGGTCGCCACGTAACCCCCCGCTGTCAACCTGTAGAAATACACGCCGCTCGAAAGTTCGCCCGCCTGCCCGCTGTCTGTTTGGCGGACATCGAACTGCGTCTGGTACTCTCCTCGTGGAAGCGTCTCATCCACCAGTGTTCTCACCTCTCGTCCAAGGACATCATAGATACGCAGCGTCACCTTCTCCTGTTCCGGCAGACTGAACGAGATAGTAGTGAGCGGGTTGAACGGGTTCGGGTAATTCTGGTGCAACGCGTACTCCGTTGGCAAGCCAGAGGTTTGCTCCACAGATGTCAGGATCGTCCTGTAACGCCACACCGCTGACCACAGACCCGTTCCTTGTGCGTTTGCTCCATTCACGCGCCAGAAGTAGATGGTATTGAGTTGAAGTGGGCCGACCGTCCGTGACGTGTCCGTCATGCCGCTGGTATCAAGAACAATCGTTGTGAAGTCGACGCTCGTTGAGAGCTGCATCCTGTAGGTCAACGCGCCAGGTGTACGATTCCACACGTGTGTTGGAGTGAGCGATACGTTTGTGGTGAGGTTCGCAGGCAACACCAGAGTCGGGGCAGCGGGCGATCCTGTCCTGAAATTGAACGAACTGGAAAAACTGCCGGTCCCTCCCGCGTTCCGGGCGCGGACACGCCAGTAGTACGTGACCTGTCCGGCAAGACCGGAAACCGTCTTGAAGGTATCTGCCACAGTCGAGTCATTCACAATGACCCCGGAACCAAACGTTGAGTCACTCGCAACCTGGACATGGTACGTTCCGGCGGTGGCGAGCGCATTCCAGCCCACTGAAAGCGATGAGGGTTGATTGATAGCACCATTTGCAGGATACGCGAGCACTGGCGAAGCGGCCGGACTGATGCTGAGCACACTGCTCCACACACCTTCGTTGTAGTTCCGGTCGAGCGCTGTGGCA
>CAYHRX010000057.1:1460-11247 GCA_964359075.1 uncultured Chitinophagales bacterium | reverse complement strand
ACGATGTAGGACCCTTGGCTGTTCTTGAGGTCGATAATGATCTCGAAGCCATCTACGAGCATATGCTTGCGCAGTGTTGGGATGGCGTCGTTGGGGGAAATCCGATGTGACTTCACCTGCGTTCGTTCCGCAGTCTGTGGCATCATGGTAATTCTCCTTTGGTTGAATGTTCTTAATCCGTGAATGAGTACAAAGGATCAAGCTGCATTCAGAAGAATTCCTGATGCTCGTAGAATGAGATGATGTAGATGCGTTCGCGTACCATGGCGCTAGCCCTCGTAGTTATCGATCTGTGCGCGCTGCAGACCTCCGCTGTAGTCCACGTAGACCGTCTTCCACTCCGTGAAGAAGTCGTACACGGTCCAGCCGCCTTCGCGGTGACCGTTGCCGGTCTGCTTTACGCCGCCAAAGGGCATGTGCGCCTCGGCGCCAATGGTAGGAGCGTTGATGTAGGTGATGCCCGCCTTGATGTCACGGATTGCTTCGAATGCACTGTTCACGTCCCTGGTGTAGACCGAGGAGGAGAGGCCGTAGATTGTGTCATTGAGGATACGAATGCCCTCCTGCAACGACTTCGTCCTGATAACGGAAAGGACTGGCCCAAAGATTTCTTCTTTCGCGATACGATGATCCGGTTTTACCTCGGCGAAGATGGTCGGTTTGTAGAACCAACCCTTCTCCAGACCAGGCTCTTTCGGTACTTCACCGCCGGCAACAATCTTCGCTCCCTGCTGCAGACCAATCTCGACGTACTGCTGAACAATCTGCTGCTGTCCTTTGTTCACACACGGACCGACTTCCACACCATCCTTCAGCCCGTCGCCAAGCTGCAGCTTTCCGACACGGTCAACAAGCATCGTGAGGAACTTGTCATGAATCTTCTCGTGGAGGATGAGACGACTTGTTGCTGTGCAGCGCTGGCCGGTTGTGCCGAACGCTCCCCAGAGCACGCCATCGAGCGCAAGGTCAAGATCGGCGTCTTCCATGACGAGCTGAGCATTCTTGCCGCCGAGCTCAAGCGAAACACGCTTTAGAGTTTGCGACGCAACCTCTGAGATTCTCTTGCCGACACCAGTCGACCCGGTGAAGCTGATGAGATCAACATCGGGATGACCTACGATTGCATTCCCAACTTCGCCACCTCCTCCGTGAACGATGTTCACAACGGCTTCCGGCACTCCGGCCTCCATCAGAATCTCGACCAGTGATGTGGCAGTCTCAGGAGTATCGGACGCCGGCTTGAAAACAACGGTGTTGCCGGAGAGCAATGCGGGGAAGATCTTCCACGTCGGGATTGCCATCGGGAAATTCCACGGCGTCACAATACCCGCCACACCAATCGGCACCCGAATCGCCATGTTGAATTTGTTCGGCAACTCTGATGGAACCGTGCGGCCAAACAAGCGTCGACCTTCAGTTGCAGCATAGTATGCCGTGTCGATTCCTTCCTGCACGTCGCCGCGCGTCTCCGCCAACACCTTCCCCATCTCTTTCGTCATCTGTCGTGCTAGCTGTTCCTTCTTTGCGACCATGATGTCCCCGACCTTGCGCATGATGTCGCCACGCTTCGGCGCAGGAACAAGTCGCCATCTTTCAAACGCGGCTCTTGCTGCCTTCACAGCTTCATCGACATCTTCCTTGCCAGACTTCGGGAACAGACCGAGCACCTCATCCCAGTTGGCGGGATTACGGTTCTCAAATGTCTGCCCGGACTCTGCGTCAACCCACTTGCCGCTTATGAAGTTCTGAAATTTCTTAGCCATGATTTGCTTTCTCTTACATTATCTAACAGGCTGTTGAACAACCGAGCGTCACAGTCATTGCGATCCCGACGAAGTCGGGAGAAGCAATCTCAATCCTCGAATCCGTGCTGAAGAGAGAGATTGCTTCGTCCCGACCAAGAACGTCGGGACTCGCAATGACCAGTGAAAGAGTTTTTCATCACCCTGCTAATGTTACGCGAGTCCCACCCGCTCAAAAATGTAGTCCACATTGCGGATGGATTTGTTGAGATCGAACAGCGACTCCATCTCATCAGAACTCAGCCTCTCGCCAAGCTCGCTGCTCGATTTCAAAACATCCTTGAAGTTTTTCCCGGACTGCCAGACATCCATCGCACTCGATTGCACAAGTCGGTACGCGTCCTCCCTCTTCATCCCTTTGTTCGTCAATGCAAGCAGCACGGATTGGGAAAAGATCAGTCCGTTGGTGCGGTTCAGATTTCTGAGCATATTCTCCGGATAGACGATCAGCCGGTCGATGACATCGGTGAGAAGATCCAACATGTAGTCCAACAGGATGCAACTGTCGGGAACGATAACACGCTCCACGGACGAGTGCGTGATATCCCGCTCATGCCAGAGCGCCACATTCTCCATCGCAGCCATCGCATTCCCTCGCAACACGCGTGAAAGTCCGGCGATGCGTTCACACGCAATCGGGTTCCGCTTGTGCGGCATCGCGGACGAGCCTTTCTGTCCTTTCGAGAAATACTCTTCCGCCTCCAACACCTCTGTCTTTTGAAGATGACGGACCTCGGTGGCAAACTTCTCCAGCGAGCTGCCAATCACCGCCAGGACGGACATGAATTCAGCATGCCGGTCACGTTGCAGAATCTGAGTTGAGACGGGGGCTGGCTGAAGGCCGAGCTTGCTGCAAACGTACTCCTCGACTTTCGGACTCAGATGCTCGTACGTCCCAACCGCCCCAGAAATTTGTCCGACCGCGATCCGAGTGATGGCCGCCTTCAGTCGATCAATATTCCTGCGCGTTTCATCGTACCAAAGAGCGAGCTTCAATCCGAACGTGGTCGGTTCGGCATGAATCCCATGCGTCCGGCCAACCATGATGGTCTTCTTGAATTCCTTCGCACGCCGCGCCAGGACCTCAGCCAGCTTTTGAAGATCGGCCAGCAGCAACTCCCCCGACTGCTTCATCTGCACGGCGAGACATGTATCGAGCACGTCTGATGAGGTCATGCCGAGATGGATGAACCGTGACTCAGTCCCGACATACTCACCAACGTTCGTCAGGAACGCGATGACGTCGTGCTTGACTTCCCGTTCGATCTCATCGATCTTTGCGACGTTGAACGACGCCTTCTCCCTGATGACCTTCACAGCCTCCTTCGGGATAACCCCCAGCTCAGCCTGAGCTTCGCACGCGAGAATCTCAATCTCAAGCCAAATGGCAAACTTGTTCTGGTCTTCCCATATTTTCCCCATTTCGGGGCGCGTGTATCGTGAAATCAAGGGACTCTCTCTACGTTGATCCTTTTTCCAGCTTCAACCTGAGCTCGACGGTCTTTCTGTCTCTGTACACTTTCACTTTTAGCACATCGCCGACACGCATGTCGTCAAAAATTGAGCTCAGCGTAGCTTCGTCCGTAACCTTTTCTCCACTGGCTTCAATAATGATATCACCGGCACGGAAACCAGCCCGGTCGCCCGGACTCCCGCGCTTCACGTCGCTTACAATCACTCCTTCAGCCTTATCCAACCCGAAGTAACGGGCAACCCGCACATCAACAGATTGAACCTCAAGCCCAGTGTACCACTCTCGATCGATCTTGCCGCTTTTCTTAAGTTCTGCAACTACGCTCTTCACGCGGTTGATGGGGATGGCAAAGCCAAGCCCGATGCTGCCCTGGTTCGGCGTGTAGATCACAGCGTTCACACCAATAACTTCACCCAGGCCGTTCACCAATGGCCCACCGCTATTGCCTGAGTTGATTGCCGCATCCGTCTGGATCATCCCACGGTATACACGGCCATCCTGGGATCGCAGGTTCATGCCAGTAGCGCTGACCACACCGACCGTTACTGTCGGCTTGTCGCTGATATCAAACAGTCCAAATGGGTTGCCCAGCGCAATCACCCACTCGCCCGTAATAACGTCATCGGAATTCCCCAGTTTGATGTATGGCAGATCCTTTGCATCTATCTTCAGAAGTGCAACGTCTGAGATATGGTCGGTGCCGATGAGCTTCGCCGAGTACTTCTCAGCATTTGTCAACGTAACGGTGATCTCTTTAGCGTTCCCTGCAACATGATCGTTTGTGAGAATATAGCCGTCAGGTGAAATGATGAATCCCGAGCCGAGGCTTTGCACTCGCTGCGTGTACGTCCTGTTGCCAAAGAACTGCCGGAAGAACGGGTCGTCGCCCCACGGGGACCATTGACGGTACTGGCGCAGCTCGGTCACGTTGATGCCAACAATGGCCGGGCTTGCTGTCGCCACGGTGCGCGTGATCGCGTTTCGCCGCGAGTACGTAACCGCATCACTGACTGAGTCGCGAGACTGCGGCGTAAACGATGCTGTCTGTGCCTCTTCAAATGGGGCGCCTTCATAGCGAGTGGGCACAACATTCGTTTCGTGAGACGAATGCCCGATGTTGTAGCCAAGCAGTCCGCCACCAATGAACGGCAGCAACACCACCATCCCAATGACGAATGACCTTTTCATTGCCAGTTACCCTCCCACCATTACTTCTTTCTTTTCAATACTCGCTTCACAGCTTTCACAATGTCGCCACGGGCAATACCATACTTCTCCATCAGCTCTGATCCCTTGCCCGACTCGCCGAACGTGTCGTTCACCGCAACGAACTCCTGAGGCGTCGGCAGCAACTGGGCAAGACATTCGGCCACGGCGCTTCCAAGTCCTCCGTGAATCTGATGATCTTCGGCGGTGACAATTGCACCGGTTTCCCTCGCAGCTTTCACAATCGCTTCCTTGTCCAATGGCTTTACCGTGTGCATGTTGATAACACGTACCGAGATTCCTTCCGTATGAAGAGTCTCGGCCGCCTTGATCGCCTCCCATACCTGCAGCCCGGATGCAATGATGGCAACATCGTTCCCATCGATCAAGGTATTTGCCTTACCGATGACAAACGGTGTCGACTCGTCGGTAAACATCGGCGTGTTATCCCGGAAGAATCGGATGTACACTGGACCCTTCGTAATGCCGATCGATGCCTTCACCGCACGCTTCGTCTCAAGGTAGTCGCTTGGACAGATCACTGTCATATGCGGCAGCACGCGCATGAGTGCCACGTCTTCGAGTGATTGGTGCGTCGCACCGTCGGGTCCGACTGTGATCCCGCAGTGCGAGGCACAGATCTTCGCCGGGATTTCACTGTACGCGAGGGACTGACGTATCTGGTCAAAGGGACGACCTGCTGCAAACTCACCATACGCCGATGCAATCGGAATCTTGCCCACAAGCGCAAGGCCAGCCGCGATGCCCATCATGTCTGCCTCGGCAACGCCGACTGAGAAGAACCTGTCCGGATATGCCTTCGCAAACGCATCGACTTTCACAGAGCCGCTCACGTCCCCCCCGAGGACGACGACATTGGGGTTCTCGGCTCCTAGTTCCATCAAAGCGTCGGAGAAACCTTGTCGTGTTGCCTTCTCACCTTTGCTTTCGATCTTCATCATGATCATGTCCTACTTTGCCATTTCCGGGAGTTTCTCCCACTCGAACTCATGGAAGTCGCCGAACTTCGTTGGCGGGATTTCACTTAGGGCCTGTTTGCCCTGCTCGAGGCTTGGAGGCACGCCATGCCAACGGTAATCGTCCTGCATGAAGGAAACACCGTTGCCCATGAAGGTCTTGGCAATAACTACGGACGGTTTCCCCTTGAAGTTTCTGGCCTTGTCCATAGCTCCGAGGAAATCCTCAACGTCGTGTCCGTCGCATTCGATCACGTTCCATCGGAACGCCCGCCACTTGTCTGCAAGCGGCTCGATTTCCATCACCTTGTCCGTGCGGTTATCGATCTGGCAGAAGTTGCGATCAACAATTGCCGTGAGGTTGTCGAGATTGTAGTGACCGGCCGTCATGATACCTTCCCACACCTGGCCTTCATTCAACTCCCCATCACCATGGAGGACGTACACATGGTTCGGCTTCATGTCCATCCTCAAGCCCAACGCTGCACCAACGGCGATCGACATTCCCTGCCCAAGCGAACCGGATGCAATCTCAATCCCCGGAAGTCCGTGCGTATACCCCGGAGCGGGGTGTCCCTGAAGTCGAGTGTTGATCTTCCTCAACGTTGTCAACTCCCGAATCGGGTAGAACCCGGCTCGCGCAAGCGTCGAGTACCACACGGGCGCAAGATGTCCTGCCGAAAGGAAGAAGTAATCACGGCTCGTCCACGTTGGGTTCTTCGGATCGAAATTGAGAATCTTGAAATAGAGGGATGCGAAAACCTCCGCCAGACCCAGCGGCCCTCCCGAGTGTCCCGACTGCGAGATCATCAGCATCCTGATGATGTCTCTCCGAATCTGCCGCGCCATCTCTTTCAAGTCATCGATGCTGAATTTGTGCGGGTTGGAAGATCCCATGTGTTGTTCCTTTAGTATTCTCATCTACTCACTCGAAGATTGCGAAGATATTCATGCACTGGGTCGATGTGTCTTAGAAGTATGACAATGAACAGCACAACACAAAAGAATCTGAGCTCCGACAGCGGAATTGTCTGACCAACGAATGGACTCAGCACGGCGGCAGGTGCCACACACACGGCCAGTATGGTCAGAACCGACGCCAATGCATTGGAGGCATTAATGTGTCTGGTCAGAATAAACCCCAGCCCCCACAACAACAGCCAGGCTGCCACGAAGACCCACCCAATGACGAGCAAGACCCCGGCTCCAGTTGCCAGCCCCCGTCCTCCCTTGAACTTCAGCCACACAGGAAAATTGTGTCCCACAACGGCGGCAACACCGCCCGTTGCTTGAACAGCAAACTGATCATCCAAAAGAACTGAACTTACAACGACGGCTACTACGCCTTTCAATAGATCGAGAAGAAGAACAGCCCCTCCCGCAAACTTCGACTTCGTTACCTCAAGACTGTTCAGCGCCCCAACGTTGCCACTCCCCTCGGTTCGTATGTCAATGTTGGACGTCCATCGTACAATCAGGAACGCCGTGGGAATCGAGCCGATGAGATATCCGAGGATACCCGCAAGAACAAGAGAGAGCACGTCGAGTTGTAGGAACATTGTTCACGGGGGGACTGCGCACACAAAGTACGAAAATTGGTTTGGAGAATCAAGGTAACGAAAACGCGTTCCTTGCTTATCGGAACCAAAAGGAGTATATTTTCAGAGCTTTGCTTCTGACTTGCATCCTCATATTGATGGTCTCACCAACCGCAACACCCTCTCATACGATATGCAGTTCGTTCAATGACAAAGAGCCGAATGTACAGCCTGCTTGATGACTTCAAACGAGGGAAACTCACTCACGCTCAAGCCATCGAATCTCTTAGCTCGTCCATGATAGAATCACTTGGCTTCGCCCAGATTGATCATCACCGCGCAGTGCGACAAGGATTTCCGGAAGTAGTCCTGTGCGAGGGGAAAACAGAGAAGCAGGTTGCAGCAATAGCGAGTCGCATTGTCAAGCACGGCAGTCCATTGCTCGCCACGCGAGCATCAAAGCGACACTACAATGCGGTTCGGAGACTCGTGCGTAAGGCTCGCTACAATGAACTCGCCCGAACGATCACTGCAAACGAGCATCTGGCAAAGCCTCGTGGCAAAGGCACAATCCTGATTGTCACAGCCGGTACGTCCGACCTCCCCATCGCAGAAGAGGCACGCGAGACCGCACGCATTATGGGCAACCAAACGGACTTGCTTTCCGATGTGGGTGTTGCGGGAATACACCGCATACTTGCCCAAAGCAACAAACTGAAAGACGCATCGGTCATCATTGTTGTCGCGGGCATGGAAGGCGCATTGCCGAGTGTTGTAGGTGGACTGGTTGATGTTCCGGTTATCGCTGTGCCGACATCTGTGGGATATGGCGCAAGCTTCGGCGGGATTTCAGCCCTGCTTGGGATGCTTAACTCATGTGCAGCAGGAGTCACGGTCGTCAACATTGATAATGGATTTGGCGCCGCATTCGCGGCAAGCCGCATCAATTGCTCAACCAGGTCATGAAAGCATTCTGAATGGGAAAAGACTTGAAGAAGGTGAGCTACTACGAGAACATCCTCCAGACTATCGGGCGGACACCGCTCGTCAGGCTCAACAAGATAACTGACAATGCCAAAGGTCTCATCTTGGCAAAGGTAGAGTATTTCAATCCGGGTGGCTCAGTCAAGGACCGCATCGGGCTCTCGATCGTTGAGGAGGCAGAACAAGAAGGCCGGTTGAAGCCCGGTGGGACAATCGTCGAGTCGACATCGGGTAACACGGGCATGGGGTTGGCACTAGTGGCAGCGGTGAAGGGCTACAGGACTGTGTTCACACTCCCCGACAAGATGAGTATGGAGAAGATTCGCCTGCTCCGTGCAATGGGTGCAGAGGTGATCGTCACACCCGCCGCTGTGCCACATGAATCACCGGAGAGTTACACGGAAGTGGCCAAGCGCATCGTCAGGGAAACGCCGAACTCAATCCTTGCCAACCAGTACTATAATCCAAAGAACCCCGACTCGCACTACGAGACCACAGGCCCTGAAATCTGGGAAGCCACAGGCGGCCAAATCGATTACTTCGTCTGCGGCATCGGCACTGGAGGAACGATCAGTGGGGCTGGGAAATACTTGAAAGAGAAGAACCCTGGCATCAAAGTCGTTGGCGTCGATCCGAAAGGCTCGGCACTGCGCGAGTACTTCTATACAAAAAAGATCACTCCTCTCCTGAAGACGTACAAGGTGGAGGGCATCGGACAGGACTACGTGCCCGGCGTGTTGCACTTCGAGTACGTTGACGAAGTGGTTGAAGCAACAGATAAGGAATCATTCCTGATGGCGCGACGCCTCGCGAGGCAGGAAGGCATCATGGCCGGCGGATCAGCAGGCACGGCTGTCGCAGGCATGATGAAAATCGCCAACAGGTTCAAGGAGGATGACATCGTCGTGGTTCTGCTCCCCGACTCGGGCGAGCGCTACCTGACCAAGATCTTCAACGACGACTGGATGCGAGAGTACGGGTTCCTGGTGCCGGAGAGAATCACGGCACGGTACGTTCTCGAATCCAAGCGGAAGAAGATTGGCGACCTTGTGGCGATCGACCCGATCACAACAGTGCGTAAAGCGCTTGACCTGATGAAAGAGAACGATATCTCTCAGGTACCCGTGCTTGACCGCGGCAAACCGGTCGGAGGCGTGACAGACAATGAGCTCATGACGTCCGTGATGGAACACCCCGCCCTCATCGATTCTCCGGTCAGCACATTAATGGGCTCGGCGTTCCCGACGATCAACATCGATGTACTCATCGACGATGTCATCAAGCAGCTTACCTTGAAGAAGAATCCTGCCGTACTTGTCGAAGAAGATCAGAAGGTGATCGGCATCCTGAGCCGGTACGACGTCATAGAGTTTATGGGAAGGTGAAATCAATCAAAGATCTCCGATGAACAAATCCGGTTTCGCAACCAACGCAATCCACGCAGGCCAACCGCCTGAACCAATGACGGGCGCTATCATGACGCCGGTGTTCCTTACCTCGACGTACGTACAGGAGGGGCTCGGCAAGCACAAGGGCTACGTGTACTCACGTGTCGCCAATCCAACGCGCACCGCGCTTGAACAGAACATTGCCGCGCTGGAAGGTGGCGCCGAAGGCATGGCATTCGGATCGGGCACGGCAGCAACAGATGCACTCATGCATCTTTTCAAGCCTGGCGACCACGTGATCCTGCTGTTCCGCGAAGCCTACTATCTGGAAATTGCCGGCGACATCAATACCAACGCAGACAAGCAAGTTCGCTTGCAACAGTGCCACAACAAGATCGAGTTGATCGTGGCAAAGAAT
>CAYHRX010000057.1:0-1450 GCA_964359075.1 uncultured Chitinophagales bacterium | reverse complement strand
TTGTCGGAGAATGTGTACGGTGGCACCTATCGCCTCGCCAAGATGGTATGGGAGGATTTCGGGCTGCAGTTCGATTTCGTCAACACGACCAACCTGCAAAATGTCGAACGGGTGCTCAGACCCAACACGAAGATGCTCTTCATCGAGACGCCGACCAATCCCACGATGGAGATCACCGACCTTGCCGGTGCGGCAGCCATCGCCAGGCGGCACAAGCTCGTCTCGGTATGCGACAACACGTTTGCAACACCCTACCTTCAGCAGCCGCTGCGTTTGGGGTTTGACGCCGTCCTTCACAGCCTCACCAAATACCTCAACGGCCACAGCGACATGCTGGGCGGCTTCCTCGTTACCGACGATAAGGCCATGGCTGAGCGGTTGCGCTTTCTCCAGAAGTCTGTTGGTGGTATTCTGAGTCCATTTGATGCGTGGCTGTGCTTGCGCGGGACGAAGACGCTCGCCGTCCGTATGAAGCAACACTGTGAAAACGCGATGAAGGTGGCCCGGTGGCTCAACCAGCAGAAGAAGGTGCAGAAGGTCTACTATCCCGGACTTCCCGATCATCCGCAACATCAACTGGCGAAGAAACAAATGGCTGACTTTGGCGGTATGATCTCGTTCGAGCTGGGAAGCCTGGAAGCAGCAGGTGCATTTCTCAAGAAGGTCCGCCTCTGCGCCCTTGCCGAAAGTCTTGGCGGGGTGGAAACAATCATCACTCACCCCGCTACCATGACGCATGCTGCGATTCCTCCCGAACGACGCCAGCGCATCGGCGTGACAGACGGTCTCGTCCGCATCTCCGTTGGCATTGAGGACGTTGAGGACATTATCTCGGATATTGACTCTGCACTGAACGGCAAAGCGTAGCAGAAGAATCACCGTGTTGTTGAATTCCAGATTCAATTTGTCTATCTTCTCGCAGCATAGCTCATTCCTCATGTTGTGTAGCGCGCTATGAAAGCAGTGATAATGGCCGGCGGGTTTGGAACCCGATTACGTCCCCTCACGTGCAACACCCCAAAACCAATGGCGCCGGTGATGAACAAACCGATGATGCACCACATCGTCGAGCTGCTCCGAAGCCATGGCATCACTGACCTGACAGCAACGCTCTTCTACTCCCCCGAAGCGATTACCAACCATTTCGGCAACGGCTCGAAACTTGGTGTGAGAATGGAGTATGTGAAAGCCGAAGCTGACTACGGCACAGCCGGAAGTGTTCGGAATGCTACCGAAGGAATCAACCAGCGCATCCTCGTCATCAGCGGCGATGTGCTCACCGATTTTGATCTGACGGCTGCCATTCGATTCCACGAGGCAAAGAATGCGAAAGCTACCATTGTCCTCACACACGCCACCAATCCGCTGGCGTTCGGCGTCGTGATTACGAACGACGAGGGGAAGATCACTCGCTTCCTGGAGAAACCGTCGTGGGGCGAAGTATTCAGCG
>CAYHRX010000056.1:0-11304 GCA_964359075.1 uncultured Chitinophagales bacterium | reverse complement strand
CAGCTAGCGGAACTTGATCAGTGATAACTGCGGAGAAAACTCGAATCTGTTCAGTCGCTGCGGACGGGTTTCATTGGTACAGAGATTGATTCCCTTTTCATGGTTGATCTGCCATGTAGAGATGATGAACGATCCGAACTCTTCCCGGTTTGACCAAAAGTCCGCAGTCGCCGGCAGCCTCGACCGAAGCATCCTGGTCGTGGATGATGAACCGCTCGTGCGCTGGTCAATCATGACGACCCTTCAAAAGGCGGGCTACCAAGTCGTCACGGCAAGCACTGTTGAAGATGCTACGATGGCCCTTCGACGGGGTAGCTTCAACCTGGTTATTACAGATATGAAGCTTCCTGATGAGACAGGTCTCAACCTTGCTGCGCAAGTCAAAGAAACGACCCCACCATGTCCCGTCATTATGATATCTGCATTTGGCGACGAAGGTTCGAAGCAGCGCGCACGAGAGATTGGTGTTGATCTGTTTGTTGACAAGCCAATTAACTTGGCTGAGATGCTTTGGACCGTTCAGAGAATCATGAGATAATCCAACTACAGTTCCCCGCCTCTTGCGTCATTTGACGCACCCCTGAGTTATTTCACCCAGATATACCGCGCTTTCCTCTCTCGGCTGACCTTTTCGTTCTTGTCTGTTCAGGTCCACTCCCAAAAATGACCAAATCCATTGGTCATTCCAGATTGACCTGCGCTCCTGGGAAAAAACCTGCTGGCACGCGCGTTGCGTCTCACTTGGTGGTATCCATCCCAATTAACCCAATGCTTAAGAGAATTAGATCTTCTGTCACGGCCGTCACTATCGCTTGTTTGTTGACGTCCTTTTCCCAAAACGAGCGCTCCCCGCAGGCAAAGTACACTTACATCTACCCTCAACATCCGAACGTGGTTGTGAAGGACAACATTTTAACGCTCGTTCTTCAGATTGACGAAGAAAGCATCTCAGCCGTGAAGGTGTACCTACCATGGGACTCGACTTTCTCGCTTGACATCTCTTCAAAGTCAGGTAGGCAAAAGCGCATCGAGGAACTAGTGGTCTCACTGCCGGAAGATCTCCTACTCAAAAAGCTCGTCCTTCAGGGTACTGCATACCACCAGCAACTGGAACCTGAGCAAGCTTCGTTTGATTTTCGCGACAGGATGAATGCAATTACGGTCCTTCTTCAAGACACAACTCATGGCATTTCGCGGTCTCTTCGGGATCAGCAAGGACTTTCGGCAACGCTTCAAGCGACGGGATGGATCCCCGTGACCATTCACACTAAGGGGGAACGAAGCAGCTACTGCCGGGGAAAATATGTTGCCATCTCGGCTGTTCTGCTTCCGGGCTACAACCTCATCCCCATCGAGTTTTCCTCGTCTCAGGGCCAGGTCACACAACTGGACACGTTATCGGCTTTATACAATGTTGAACTGCAAACCATTCCGTTGCCGCCCGGTTACTCGAAGGGAGTGTTTCATACTCCCGCCAGCGAATCTGAATGCGCAAGGTGCCACAGCGCGTCTTCGGGATCAGCCAGCAAAACGCCGCAGGCCTTGAAATGCGCATCGTGTCATGGTGCCATGACCAGGCAGAGATCCGTCCATGGCCTTCTCGCAGCACACGATTGCACACAGTGTCACGACAATAAAGCGGGCTCAGGTTACGGACCCACGTATGTGCCCTCTCATGAGAATCAGAAGTGCTTTTCTTGCCATGAGCCGATCAAGAACAAGGTAGAAGGGAAACCGTTTGTCCACGCCCCTCTTGCTGGCGGTCAGTGCAGCATCTGTCACTCTCCCCACGGCTCACCGAATGTGTATCAGTTGAGGAAGACTGTCAACGACATTTGCTACTCCTGTCACGACGATAAAAAGGAAGGCAACCACCCGGTGGTGTTCCATCCCAGTGATGGCAAGCCTGATCCGCGGTATCCTGAGAAAGACCTCAGCTGTGCAAGTTGTCACGACCCGCACGCTGCAGACAATGAGAACATGCTGGCGATGCCGGGCGGGTATTTCGCGTTGTGTCAGAGTTGTCATAACAAGTAAGCTTCGCATCAGTCAGGATGAAAGCTATGAAATCAGAAAACATCATCGGTACGGCGGCGCGTATTTGCTGCGGGATTATCTTGATGGGTGGAATATTCGCAGGCTGCAGCTCATCCAAGAACGCAGCTGAAGCCGACCAGTTGGTGTGGCCTTCTCCGCCCGAGACACCACGCATAAAGTTTGTCAGGATTCTCTCCGATAGAAACTCCGTCGAAGGGAGCGGGCCCAGCTGGCTGGAGACTCTTGCCGGTGAAGCGGCGAAGGATCGGCTCAATAAGCCGTATGGCGTTGCAGTTGGACGCCGGGGGAAGGTGTATGTGACTGACACCAGCGATAAGCGAGTGTTTGTCTTCGATACGGAGAATTTGAAACTCTCCTTCATCGGTACAGCTTCCACGGGAACGTTGAGCCTTCCGCTGGGTGTTGCGGCAGACTCCACGGGGCTCGTCTATGTCACAGATGGAGATTTGAAGACGGTCATGGTGTTCAATGAACAAGGGGGGTTGGTTCGAACAATTGGAAGCTCGAAGGAACTGCAGAACCCCGCCGGCGTTGCCGTCGACCCTGGACGGCACAGGGTCTATGTAGTTGATTCGCAGTTGCACGAAGTAAAGGCCTATGCCATAGATGGAACGATCCTCTTCACATTTGGCAAGAGAGGGAATGGAGATGGAGAGTTCAACTACCCTACGAACATAGCAGTCGGGAAGGACGGCAACGTGTACGTTGTCGAGACGATCAATGCGCGGGTACAGGTGTTTGATCCCGCAGGGAAATTCCTCTGGAAGTTCGGCTCACTGGGGGATTCGTTCGGTCAGTTCACACGTCCCAAAGGCATTGCCATCGACAGTCAGGGGAACATCTACGTTGTGGATGCGGCATTCAACAATTTCCAGGTGTTCGATCCCAAAGGAAACTTGCTGCTGTTTGTTGGCACCCTGGGAAAGCAGCCAGGCATGTTCTGGCTCCCCGCGGGCGCAAGCAGCGACGGAAAGGATCAAATCTATGTCGTCGATCAAATGAATCAGAGAGTTCAGGTATTCCAGCTTCTCAAGTAGCTGACGCAATAGAGTTTCTGCCCGTTGAGTGCAGAATACCACAACCAAACAACACTCAACACCTAACAACAATAATCAAGGAGAAGCAACAATGACACGCAATATCCTTGCAGTCTTCGTCGTGGTCGTATTGGCCGCGACGATGGCGGTCGCGCAAACGGTCGTTGGCTCGAAGCATGATCTCTCCACAGGTGGTGGGATCATCGACAGGTCACGAGCCCCGAACGCCGAATCGCAGGTGTGCATCTTCTGCCATACCCCCCACCAGAAGGGAATGACAACGAAGCCCCTGTGGAACAAGACTCTCTCGAGCCAAGCTACCTACGGGATATACGCCAATACCACCATCAATGCAACTGACATTACAGACATTGGCCTTGGAACAGGCGTGTCCAATCTCTGCATGAGCTGCCACGACGGGACCGTGGCTGTGAACAGCTTGGGCAATAGGTCAACAGTTGGTACGCCCACTATGGGAACCGGGAACGAGTTGAATCCGCTCTTCCAGATCGCGAACACTCGTGAAGCATACATGGGGACGGATCTCACGAACGACCACCCCATCAATTTCACATACAACGCGGCGCTCGCAACTGCTGACGGTGGCTTGCAGACGCCAGTTGATGCAAATTGGGTGGATGCTGCCCACACAATTCCACTCTACACTGCGAAGGTTCAATGCGCATCCTGCCATAATCCGCATAACAACGTGAATGGCTCCTTTGCGCGAGTGAGCAATGCGGCGAGTGCATTGTGCATGAAGTGCCACATCAAGTAAGACCGTTCTGTAATGCGACACCAAGATTCCCCGCCTGCGCATAGCTGCGGGCGGGGAACATGTATTCAGGTTCCGCCACCAATCGCAATCCTGTTGGTGTTGGGCGGACTGTTTCTGCACGTCTCTCTTCTGTCTGCGCAAATCAATTCCATCCAGGGAAGCCTTGGAGGCCAATACGAAAGTCAGAACTACAGATACACCGAAGCCGAAAACAACATCAGCAGATACAGACAACTGGCGAACCTCGGGATCAGCGGCCACCTGTACCACAACAATGTTGCTGAGTGGAACCTTCAAACAAAGTTTATCAACACCAATTCGACCAGCACAAGCGGAAGCGCCAGCGCAGACCAGCACGATATGTATTTCACGTACTATGATTTCCATGCTGATTTTTTGCGCGCCACAAAGGTGCCTGTCTCTGTGTTTCTGAAGCGTGATGTCAGTTCAAGCGAGGTAAGCGGCGAATCGATGCCCACACTTACGAACAAGATCCTCACCAGTGGTTACGGGTTCCGTGTTTCTCCGAGCTTGAACGGCGGCTCACCTAATGTTGGGTTCACGTACAACAACTATCAAAGCAAGAGCTTGACGTCGCTTGCTCCTCTGGATCAGGTAAACAGAAACATGCAACTGTCGGTGGAAATGCCTGTGGGGAAAAAGTCTAATGCGGCGTTGGAACTCGTGCAACGGAATCGACAGGATAATTTCTCTCACACAGATTATAGAACGCGGGAGGTCCGCTTTCGCGGTTTTTCACAACCGGACGATTCCAATCAGGTTTCCCTGAACGTGAACTACTTCAACGAAAGTCAGCTCAACTCGCTAAACGGGAACATTCTGTGGAATTCGCAGATGAGCGCCAATCTCAACAACCAGGCAACAGGACAAGTCCGGTGGTTTCAGGCTTCAGCGTCGAGTAGCATTGAGGGACTGCTTCGTGACCAGTTGGATATTGCATTCTCGCCACAGTGGCGAGGCCTCTTTATGCTTTCGCATTCTGAAGGACGCTCAACGACCACCACTGCTCGCTTGCCGCTCAGGTCAACATCGGCAAGCGCAGGGGCGTCCTATCAGAAGGCATTGGACCGCTATCAAGTGAACCTGTCGTCACAGACAACCTACAGCGAGTCACGATCGCTCTCCTCATTCAAATCCATCGAGGCGATCTTTTCTGGAGCCATTCGCACCACCGGATTCTCAATAGGCCAAATCGCCCTTGCAGAGCAGGTCAACATTCGGCGGTGGTTTGCATTGTACTCACAAACAATACTCCAAAATTCGATATCGACGACGTTTGAGAGCAACGCTATTCCCTTTGTGTTCCTGCACAGCAACACATCGTACCTGTTCACGAGAGAGCTTAGTGAAAGCCCCTTTCCCACCCGTGAAAGGAACCTCTCGTTCCTTTTCGATGTCACTTACCGTTGGAGCAACGGCGTCAATGTTCTTGTCACAACCCACTATGGAGGGAATTGGATCTGGGCAACGACCTCCAGGAGGATAGTACACAACTATGCCGCCATTGTGCAGTTTCCAGGTCTCCTCACAGATATGAATCTCCAGGGCCGAATAGGAAAGACATATGATCAGTTGTCGCGAACGCACGAGTTCACTTATGACGTTGACCTGACGTACAATTGGAGGGCTGTGGCTCTCACAGTTCGTTGGACAGGGTATGCATATTCGAACTGGCGCAGAAACGATGTGTTCGTGACGCTAAGCCGTCCATTCCGATTCGACTTTGAATGAGGCGCTCTCTCATATATGGCCTCCTGCTTGCCGCTTGTCTTCTTGGTACTGCAGCGGCGCAACAGCGCGCTTCGGAAGAGCTCTACTGGCCGAAGCCGCCGGGAACACCGCGGATCCAGTTCTTGTACGCGTTCTCCGGAAAACAGGACCTGGGAATCGAGAAATCATTCTGGCGGAAGTTGGCTGACGTGGTGTTCGGCGAGGAGAAGGACATCAACAACATCATTCGCCCGCAGGGTGTTACTGTTGATGCGGAGGGGCGTGTCTATGTCACAGACATCGGGGCCAAAGGGGTTCATGTTTTCGACTTTGAAGAGAAAGAGTACAAGTTGATCACCGGCAGCGATGATACTCGCCTCGTGTCACCAGTGGGTGTCGCTGTTTCTCCGGCAGGCTCACTCTATGTCTCTGATTCTGAACTCGGCGCCATCCTGGTGTTCAACCGACATGGTGACTATGAGTTCTCAATCTCCGGTGAGTTGAAGCGACCTACAGGCCTTTGGCTGAGTTCTGGCTTTCTCTATGTTGTGGATACGGGAGCGAACATGGTGGTAGTGTTCGATTTGGACGGACACGAGAAGTTTCGCTTCGGGAGGAGAGGTGTCGAGAACGGTGAGTTCAACTTCCCTGTCTATGTGTGCGCTGGGGTCGTTCCAAAGACAGAGGCACTCGACAAGCTCTACCTCGTGGATGCGATGAACTTTCGCCTCCAAATTCTCCAACCAGATGGGAAGTTCCTTTCCAAGTTTGGAAAACTCGGAGATGGGATAGGCGATTTCGCTCGTCCAAAAGGTGTCGCGCTTGATAGCCAGGGTCATATCTATGTTGCCGATGCGCTGTATGATGTCATTCAGGTCTTTGACCAGAACGGCCAGATCCTGTTGGCATTCGGTGGAACCGGAACAGGCTTTGGGAGCTTCTATCTCCCCGCTGGCATAGCCATCGATGCAAAGGATCGTATCTACGTAGTTGACTCCGGGAACCGAAGGGTCCAAGTGTTCCAGTTTTTGCAGTGAGACGACTTTCAAACATACCGACCGCTGCTGTCGTTTGCATGATGATGGTGCCAGGCATCATGGTTGTAGTCCCTCGGCTCTACGGACAGATTCTTCAGACTAAACACAACCTCTCTGTATCAGGACCGGGAACGATCAAAGCCACGAGCGAACAGGAGATTTGCAAGTTCTGTCACATCCCCCACAAAGCATCCCCTGCTGTGCCGCTGTGGGACCATACATTGTCATCAGTTTCCTATTCTCGGTATACGAGCAGCACGTTCACATCCACGTACAAAACCCAGTATCCGAGCAGCTCATCGAAGTTGTGCCTTTCCTGCCACGACGGGACGATTGCCATTGGTTCAATAAGCACCGGACAAATCAACGTCACCGGCGGAACACTGCTCGACCCTGATCAGTCGCTCGCAGCAAGCGCAGCGAGCAATCTCGGCGGTGCAACCGGTGCGAACTTAGCAGACGACCATCCAATCTCCATCGGGACCCCACACTTCACCGCGAGTCAGTACAACTGCAATGGGTGTCATTACCCACGACCCAACAATACTGTGCCGATGGAATGTGTCAGGTGCCATGACCCACACACCGACTCAAAAGATCCGGTGACAAGAAAGTTCTTGTCCGCGAACAACTCAAGCTCCGCGCTCTGCCGGGTCTGTCACAACAAGGCGTATTGGGCCACGAATCCATCCATCCACCAGTCTTCAACGAAGACGATGCCAACTGGATGGAGTCACACAGGGTATACTACGGTGGCAACGAACGGGTGCGAGAACTGCCATAAGCCTCACACCGCGTCAAGCCCTTCCAGATTGCTGAAGACTGCTGAGCAAGGAACGTGCGATGGCTGTCATACCGGAACAACCAATGGCGGAATCACCGCCAAGAATGTCTCAAGTGCAACCGGTGGACCATATGCAAAAACGTATCGTCATCCAACATACAGCGTAAATTCCAAGCACAACCCGGTGAACGCATCACCTGTGACAAATTCCCCAACAGAAAACTCGGCAGATGTCAGTGGAGCAAACCGGCACGCTGAGTGCGACGACTGCCATAACCCGCACGCTGCGAAAAGCGGGCTTCACACACTGAAATCCAATGCGCTCTCAAGCGTTCTTTCGGGTGCATGGGGGCTCGAGCCTACCGCCGTTGCGAGCTGGACCCAGCCAACGAGTTTTACTCGTGTCGATCCAGCGACGAAGGAATATCAGATATGCATGAAGTGCCATTCGTATTATGGGCTTGGTCCTGCTCCGACGGGCGTGACGACGATTATCGGTCCATCCGGCACGAACATCACTGACCAGGCGATGGAGTATAACATCAACAACTATTCTGCCCACCCTGTGAAGGTTGGCTCGAACAGTCAGACAGGGTCATATGCCCCGAAGGCGTTGGCAACGAACCAGATGACCACGACATGGAACTCTGTCGGCACTCAGACCATGTATTGCAGTGACTGTCATGGAAACGATCAACCAACATCCGCTACAGTCCCGCAGGGGCCGCATGGTTCAAATTACAGATACATGCTCACAGGGACTGCAAAATACTGGCCGACGAATGCCGGTGGCAACCTCTGGTCGCTCAACGACGTGAGGAACAATCTGAACAACTGGCAAAGCAATTTATTCTGCGTCAACTGTCACCCGCTCTATAGCGGTGGCCAATGGAGGAATGAAGTTCATCAGAAGGGCGACCATCAGGGGTCAAATGTCTATTGTATCACTTGCCATGTGGTTGTGCCTCACGGCTCCAAGCGCTCGCGGCTGATCGGTTATGCGACCGATCCAAGTCCGTACAACTACAACGGCGCGGGCACATATGCGAAACTTGTAGTGCGAGGATTTAGAAAGGCAAGCGGTCCGTTCAATTATTCCGAAAACAACTGTACGATGAACTCGGTATGTCACGGCACGCAGAGCAATACGTACGACCCCTGAACTCGATACTATCCACATCTAAACATGTGGTCCTCTTGAGTTTGAACAACTGCAAGGGCTCATTCCTCGCTCAGTGGAAGACCTTGTGCATTGTGCCATGAAACCGGACGTTGCTAACCAGAAATGTGGCAAATTCGGAAGCATGAAAGAGGCGTTCTTCTTTCTTTGGGTATTACAGATCCTTTGTGTCCTACCGGGGACGGCGGCTCAACCAAGAGTCGCACTCTTCGATCGCGCCCACGGAGAGCTTTTTGGTCCTACAGGATCACATCCGCTGGACTGCTCCACGTTTGCATCATTGTTCAAGGAGGAGGGGTACGTAATCAAAACCCAGGATAGGGCAATCACCCCGGATGCCCTCCGTGGTGTGTCGGTTTTGATCATCAGCGGAGCTTTCAAGGATCTTGCCGTCTCGGAAGTGGATGTGATAGAGCGCTATGTCCGTGGCGGAGGTAATGTCATTGTCCTTCTCCATGTGTCCTCGCCCGTTGCTCGTCTCACAGAACGCTTCGGCATCATCGTTTCGAATGCAACCGTGTATGAAACTGACAAAGAAGCGCAGATTGATGAAAAGCCATACAACTTCTTTGTCAGCAGATTTCACTCTCACCCGATTGTGTCGGGAGTGAAAAGGATGGCGGTGTATGGCAGCTGGGCCTTGATGTGTGAAGGAAAGAATGCACGTTTGCTTGCAATGACGTCCCCGAAAGCATACGCGGACATAACAGGAAACAAGAAGTTGGACCCTGAAGATCCGATCCAAGCGTTTGGCATCGTCGCATCGTCCGAGACGGATGCCGGGAAAGTGCTGGTTGTTGCCGATGACACGGTACTCAGTAATGGCTTCATCACTGAAGTGGATAACATCCGGCTGGCACGGAACATTGTTAGATGGTTAACCCCGGCGAAGAAGGCCGGGGCGAAATGAGCATAGCGCACTTCACTTGATATGACAATTGAGGCAGGACGGTCCGCCAAAAGCTCTCCGCGTGGCTTCCTTGTCGAACGAACATTGCGTCTCGGGAGTTTCGACAAATGCGGAAGTCTGAGCGATCAGAACTTCCTTTTGCACATGACAGCTAAGGCAGCCGACTTTGCCGTCAACAAGTTTGACGTTTGGATTCAACGCAGAAGGGGAAACATACTCGGTCGGGTTAGCTTCGTATGCTGTGCTGAATGACATTCCGATTGCGTGATTCGTTGTAGTGACCGTTCGACCAAACTCATACTCGATCGGTGCACCTGCTGGCCGCAGTTCTATGCGTGAACCGAGAGAGCCGTCATGACAGCGCATACATTTCTGGGACTCGGCATCCAATTGGGCTACGCTCAACCGATTCGACGGTGGCTGCTCGAATGCAGTGTTGAGAGCCGGTTGTGCATTGGAATGCAGGGTCAAACCAAACAGGATGGCTGTTGCAGCAGCCCGGAGTATTTTCGTTCTGATCATGGACGTTCCTCTCGTTCAGTTTGGTAGAACGAAGCAATTTCGTGCCACTCCTTCGGGGCAAGGTAGAGGCCAGTTCTTGCGGAATTGATGGATTCGACGCCATGCTTTCTTGAGAGGCTTTGTGATTTCTACATTATTCCTCACCATATCATTAGGATCCAAGATGAAGACGAAGACCGTGCTTTCACTCGTCATTCGAACGGTGGTTTTGTGGGTGGTGGTTGCATCTGCTCATGCCCAGGAGAAGGCTTTCGAATCATGCGTGACCGGGCAGTGCCACGCCACCCTCGGCAAGGCGAAGTTTGTCCACGGTCCTGTTGCAGTAGCAGCATGCGCCCCGTGTCACGAGTTGTTGCCAAACGAAAAGCACAAGTTCAAGCCAATCCAGAGTGCAGAAACGCTCTGCATTAAATGCCATGAGCCTATGCAGAAGAAAGCTGTCGTACACGCTCCCGTAGCAAAGGGGCAATGCACCTTGTGTCACGACGCCCATCAGTCGAACTATCAGTACCAATTGAAGAAGGGACCTGGAGCAGAGCTTTGCTTCTCCTGCCATGACAGGGCGATGATGAAGAAGAAGTACACACATGTACCCGCGGCTGAAGGTGAGTGCGATGCTTGCCATCGACCACACAGTGCGGACAAACCCAAGCTTCTCGTTGAATCAGGCAATGAGCTCTGTTTCGAATGTCATTCCGATGTGAAGGACGACCTGGCGAGCGCGAAGAGGATTCACAAACCCGTGAGTGAGGGTTGCGTGCAGTGCCATAGCCCGCACAGCAATGATGGCCCGTTCATGTTGAATAAGGAAGTGCCTGAGCAGTGCTTGAATTGCCACAAGGATATGCGTGAACATCTGTCGAAGGCTCTTGTCAAGCACAAGGCACTGGAGACTGACAAGAAGTGCGTCAATTGCCACTCGCCACACGGGGCGCAATTCGTCATGCAACTAGTGGATGAACCAATGAAACTGTGTCTCAACTGCCACGACCGTTCGATTCAAACACAGACCTCGGGAACATTGGCTGACATGAAGGATCTCTTTGACAAGAATAAGGATTGGCATGGCCCAATCCGAGCAAAGGATTGCTCCGGCTGCCACGATGTACACGGCAGTGTGAATTTCCGAATCTTAAGGCAGTCCTATCCACAGGAATTCTATACATCGTTTTCGCAAGACCAATATGAGCTCTGCTTTGCATGCCATCAACCGACGCTTGTACAGGAACCTTCCACGACCACGCTCACGGGGTTTCGGGATGGCGAC
>CAYHRX010000055.1:3041-11369 GCA_964359075.1 uncultured Chitinophagales bacterium | reverse complement strand
AGCCAAGGGTCCTACATCGTTGATGCAAAGGACGGGAAGCGCTATCTCGATTTCTTCACGTTCGTCGCATCATCGCCCGTAGGTCTTAATCATCCCAAGATGACGACGCCGGAGTTCCTGCAGAAGCTCGGCTGTGTTGCCGTCAACAAGCCGTCGAACTCTGACATCTACACCGCTGAGCAGGCAGAATTCCTTGACACGCTCGAACGTGTTGCGATGCCTTCCTATCTTCCTTACATCTTCTTTGTTGAAGGAGGCACGCTTGGAGTAGAGAACGCACTGAAGGCTGCATTCGACTGGAAGATCAAGAAGAATTTCAAGAAGGGATACAAGGAGGAGCGCGGTCGCCAGATAATCCATTTCCGACAGGCATTCCATGGCCGTTCCGGCTACACGTTATCACTCACCAATACCGATCCGGTGAAGACCGACCTCTATCCAAAGTTCTCGTGGCCACGGATCCTGAATCCCGCCGTCCGGTTTCCGCTTAACGAAGAAAATCTGAAGCAGGTGATGCGAGATGAGGACACAGCAATCGGTCAGATCAAGGATGCATTTGGGAACAACAAGGATGACATCGCTGCGATCATCATTGAGCCGATCCAGGGTGAGGGAGGAGACAACCACTTCAGGCCGGAGTTTTTCAAGGCACTGCGTCAGTTGGCGAACGAGAACGACGCGATGCTGATCATTGACGAAGTCCAGACCGGTATTGCGATGACCGGCAAGATGTGGGCGCACCAGCATTTCGTGGAGCCCGACATGATCGCCTTCGGGAAGAAGATGCAGGTGTGCGGCTTCATGTGCAGCAAGAAGATTGATGAGGTGTCAGACAACTTGTTCGCCGTTCCCAGCCGCATCAACTCAACGTGGGGCGGCAACCTCGTCGACATGGTGCGCGCCCAGAAATATCTGGAGATCATCGAAGAGGAGAACCTTGTTGAGAATGCACGCGCGGTGGGGGAACACCTGCTCACGGCACTCCACAGTCTTGCTGGTGAATTCCCGCACGTTGCATTGAATCCCCGGGGTCGTGGTTTGTTCGCCGCGTTCGATGTCAGCACGGCGGAAATGAGAACGAAGATCCGGCAGAAGGCCCTCGAGAAAGGGCTGATTATCTTGCCAAGTGGCGAGCGTGCGGTGCGGTTCAGACCGGCACTCACGGTGACAAAGGAAGAAATCAACGAGGGGCTCGGCATCATTCGAGAGTCAATCAAAGAGTTATTGTAGTCGTACCCCCACCTCTTAACAGAAACGCCTCCGGTTTCGATCAGAGGCGTTTTCTGTTTTCATCCAAGCGAACGTGGGCAGGGCGTCACTTCAGAAGCATCATCTTCTTGATGTTCGAGAATGTCTTGCCATCGGCTGATCTTGCCACGAGGCTGTAGAAGTACATGCCGCTCGCCACAGGTGAGCCTACGGCGTTGCGACTGTTCCAGACTGCCTGGAAAGAACCCGCGTTCTGTTGGCCTTCAGCAAGTGTGGCGATTTCCTGTCCGAGGACGTTGAAGATCTTCAACGTCACGTTCGCAGCAACCGGCAATCCGACCTGAATTGTTGTCGACGGGTTGAAGGGGTTCGGATAGTTCTGGTAGAGCCGGAACGAGAGAGGCGTCTCCTCTGTGCCGCCGATATCTGTCGGGAGGCTACGGGTGAGATGGAAGAAATCTACACCCACAAAATCCGAGTTTGTTCCCGATGAACCGCCATTGTAGTGAAGATAACGGAACGCAATGCGGATTGTGGAGTTCTGCGGCACTCTGCCATTGAGCGTGTACTTCTTCAGCGTCCAACCCGACTTTGGCACGGAGAAGTACTCCAGAAGGATCGTGAAATTAGATGTATCTGCGCCTGTCGTGGAAAGCAACACCATCAGCGAGTCGGGGTAGTTTGTTCCGGGTGGAGGATTGTTCGCGGAGCGCACCCAGAATTTGAGCGAGTCAACACGGCTCGGCTGCACAACGCCTGCAATAGGTGGAGAGATGAGATAGTCGTCGATGTATGCGCCGTTGGCCCGCTGGAAATTGTCGGCGGCGAAGCCGGTACCCTCGTACGGCAAGAAGATGGAACTTGATGAACCTTGAAACCACGGTGGCAATGGCCCGCCGTCGCGGTTAACCGTGATCCACCCGGAAGGAGGGAAGGACGTTCCGTTGAACATCTCGGCAAAGAAAACAGATGTGTCGAGCACGGCAATTGTGAGGCGGATGGTATCGTTCGAGCGGTTGGAGTCTGCGTTCAGGGAAGTCCACGCGGTGATGACATGCGTTCCTGCAATGGGGGTTTGCCACGGCAGCGTCAGGGTGTCCCGCCCGCTTCTCGACAGGCTTCTGGCGTTGTTCACCGCGGTTTGTGTTTGTCCGTCAATCTGCCACCGGATCTGGTACGATGGTTCAGCAAACGTCCCAAAGTTCTGGATGATGATGCTGAAATTCAGCGGAGACGACAATCCCATCGCTATCACTTCATTCATCTCGTGGGATATCCGAGTGCTTGCCTTCTTCAAGTGTCCACTGCTTCTCGAACCATCGTTTGTTGGCTGGTTGCGTGAAGCGTCTATTCCCGAACCCGGCGAAAGGAGTGCGACTGAGCCAATGTCATGGAACGAAGAATCGGCAATCCGCACTTCATCAACGTAGATGTTGTTGCCGTATTGACTGATGCCCCTGAAGCTCACGAACAACCGGTTTGCACCGCTGAAGGAGAAGAGGGAAACCGCTTCCTTCTTCCAGCCGGGCACTGTTCTAGGTCGGCGGTATCCTGCTATCCTCGTCCATGGACCAGCAATGCTATCCCCTGTTGTCGCTTCCACATAGATAGAGTCCAACGATGACACATACTCATCTTCATGATACATGAAGAATGTAAGGAATGGGTCAGTTGCCGCAGCAAGATTGAGTGGAGGAGAAGTGAACCGCGCTTGCTCGCCAGCGGATGCATCGAACGAATTGAACTTTGCCTGCCCGGAGCCTGCATAAGGGGCGATAGGCGGATTGGTGCCCACGCCGACGACGCTCCATGTTGCTGTTGTGCCGCTCAGGCGTGTAACAGTCCACCCGGACGGGATGCCCGGTGAGTTGAACCCTTCCTGAAGATAGACGGCCAGGGGATTGGACTGAGCGGTGACAAAGGATGTACTACACACGAAGAGGACAAGCAGTGCTCGAACGCTGGAAGAATGGCTCATACGAAAGGCGTCTCCAATATTGTCTGGAGAATATAACGCTCGCGCCGCACTGTTGCAATGCTTCGGCATCCTCCAAAAAAACAAGTAGGGACACAGCAAGCCGTGTCCCTACCATGCGCCTGTGAGCAGGGCTCAGAATCTTACTTCAACATCAACATCTTCTTGATGCTGGTGAACTTCTCCGAGCCATCCACCGGCCTGGCTTCGATACGGTAGAAGTACACTCCGGAGGCAATTGCTGCGCCGAAGTCATTCCTGCCGTTCCACACCACATCGTAGTAGCCGACACTCTGCACTTCATCCTTGAGTGTTGCGACCCGCTGGCCGAGGATGTTGTAAATCGACAGGCTCACCCTCGCATCCTTCGGCAACGCATAGCGCAGTGTTGTCGTCGGGTTGAAGGGGTTTGGATAGTTCTGCATGAGGTCGAACGTTCGTGGAATCTCCACAATATCCTCTTTCACGCCGGTAAGTACTCCGTAAAACGCGGCGATTCCGCCTGATGAACTCACAGCCCACCCTGAGGTGTTGCCACTGTAGAATGTGAAGTTCAGGTGGTTCAGTGTTCCAATCGCCCCTGTGTACGATGTTGTCCACGTCAGCCCACGGTCGATGCTACGAATAACGTTCGCGCCCTTGGAGGCGAAGTAGTCCAGGTTCGATGCCGAGAGAGCATAGATCGCGCCGGTACCGGGTGTCGTGACCGACGCCCACGTTGCTCCGCCATCCGTTGTGCGGGCTGCTGCACCGGTGTTGCTTCCGCAGACGCCGATGAGCGCCGAGTTGAACGCCATACCGAAGCTATTCGCGAACGGCGTCGCGCCAAACGTCCATGTCGTGCCGCCGTTGGTTGTGCGGTACACACGCGTGTTGCTCGTGCCGAACCAGATGTTCTGTGTGCCGAAGGTGGTCAGCGAGTTGTTCCAACCCGCCTCCGAGCCGGCCTGGAGTGGTGCATTCACTGTATCTCTCACCCACGTTGCACCGCCGTTGGTCGTGCGCAGGATTGTCCACCTGGTGCCCACCGGATCACCGACTGCAAAGCCGTTGTTCGCATCGAACATCTTGATTGCGTCGACGAAGCCGCCGGACTGCGAGTAGACCTGCGTCCATGTGCTGCCGCCATTGGTTGTGCGGTAGATGAACGACGTCGTGGCCGGCGTTGTGGTGACCCAAGCGTTGTTGTCATCAAGCGCTTCGATTGCATACACATCACCGCTGATGACGCCGGGGTTTGGATTGCCATTGGTCCAGTTGTCACCGCCGTTAATAGTCCTGCGTACAGTGGCAGCGTTACCCGCCGCCCACGCTACTGTCTGGCTAACTGCCTTCACGCTCTGGAACCCGTTCGTTGTTCCAGAGGTTTGCACCGTCCAGCCAAGCGTCGGGACGAATGTTCGCTTGATCTGTACGTTATCGACACCGAGATAGTTGGAATTCGGCCCGAGTCCACCATTGTAGTGCAGATAGCGGAATGCAATGTATCGGTTGGCCGCGTTTGGCAGCGCGTACGCTTTGCGTCGCCAGCCGATGGTGTCGGTTCTGAAGTAGTCGAGCACAATGGTGAAGCTTGCGACCGCCGTGTCTGTTGTCGAGACACGAACCTGGATCGAGTCAGGATAGTACGGCGCCTGTCCACTTGGAGATCGTTGCCAGAAGATGATACTATCCACAGATGCAACATCGACAAGGCCTCCCGTGTTCGGAGTGACGAGCCATTCGTCGATGTAGAGGCCATTTGCCGCGTTGTAGTTTGCCCCGATGTAACTTGCTCCTTCATACGCCGGGAACACAGTTGGGTTACCCTGGAACCACGTTGTGGTGCCTCCACCGTCGCGGTTCTTCACGTGCCATCCTGCCGGGTACGGCGGAATCGTTGCATTGAAGCCTTCCTGGAAGACCACATCCGGCGCCAGCACGTTGAAGTTGTAGGGAGCAGACGTGTCGTTCGAGCGGTTGCCATCTGAAGCCAGGATGGTGAATGCCCGTGCCACGTGTGAGCCAACAGTTGGGCTCGCCCATGTCAGGGTCAAGGTATCCGTTGCACCGACTTGGAGGATTCTTGGTTGGTTGACTTGAGTCTGCGGCGTTCCATCAATCGTCCAGCCAACCTGATACGTTGTTTCGGCGAAGGTTCCGTAGTTGCGAACAAGTGCTCTCAAGTTAAGTGGAGCTTCGGACCCAAGGTCGGTCGGACCACCAGGCATTGCGGTGATACTGACTTCGCTTGCAACCGATCCATCAAACTGATGGCTCACTTCACCATCCATCTCGCTCGCTTGCTCCTCAGTCACGCTCTCCTCACCATCAGCCTTCACTCCGGCGGCTTGTTCATCACCGACCGACTCCTTCGCTTCCGTCTTGTGCTGCTGAGCAAAGAGCTCCCGGCTCAACGCGTTCAACGGAGGCGCGTCGGGTGAGGACCCTGCACCCAAAGAGAACACACCGATGTCATGATTGCCGACTGGCGAGAAGTCCGTCATATACCGCGGCTGGATCTGATATCCATTGTCGTATACAGACGAAGATGATGTGAATTGTCCGGCAACTCCGACAACGTTCACCGGATACGTAGGCTCCGGATTTCCCGGAATCGGCGTATCGCTATCGATTCGCATGACGATTGTGTCTGTCACGACGCCCTGATACACCACGATGTTCGCGCTCTGTCCGAGGTTTGGCCAGGGTGGCGTAGCGTCGCGGCGTGTCAATGTGTTCATCCGTATTAATCGGGACTCGTATAACTCTGGATTGCTGTTGAACGTCGGCATGGTCAACACGATCGGAGTGACCGTGCGGCCTGTAGCCACGATAATGATGTCCACTCCGACGGTGTCCGGGATGATCTCTGTAAGGCCACGGAACTGATCGATCTTTCCGAGCACAATCACGGAGTCACCGAGGTTCAGGGTTGGCGTCGTCGTTCCAGACTTGAACAGGTTGATTCCTCCAACCAAATCCTGGAAGAAGTACCCCAGGTTTGTCGTCTGGTAATTCGGTCCGTTGATCGTTCCAGTTGTTCTTGCATAGTAGTTCCTGTAGAGGATCTGTCGGTTCGGTCCGACTGCCTTGACGCCGCTGAGCGAGAGTGGACTGATGCCCGCGAAGTAGCTGTTGGCAGCAGCGATAGCTGTCGTGGTCGACAAGCCGCTCGTGCTGTTGGCCTGGATGCGGTACTCAATCCGCTTGCCATTCAAGTTCAAGCTCCCCGGGATAACACCTCGGTACGTGCCGTTCTGAGGCGTTCCACTTGTGCGCACCATGGCGATCGGGGGTTGATTGACGCTGTCACTGGTGACAAGGAGGTTCGCCGTTGCGATTCCCAGTGTGTCAGTGATCGTGCACGTGACAACAACTGTATCGCCGGCAACAGGGACACGTGTCGACCTCGCAATGCCGCTGATGGCTGGCCCTGGAATAATGACGCGCGTGTACTCATCAGCACCGATGTCGGGCCGCGTCGCACTCCTTGTCTGTCCATCGTAGTCAATGGTGATTCCTCCGATGGGTGCTGCTGCGCTGTCAACCGGGCTGGCGGCGTATTGCAGGATGTGCACGTTGGCCCTTGGGTCCACGTAGATCGGATCTGCAGAAGAGCTGTTTGCATCTTGGACTCCTCCGAACTGTGTTCGCCATGCGGCGAGGTCCTGCTGGACAGTGTATGGCACCACTGTCCCAATACCACCGAGAGCCATCTGGGCATTGGCAGCATTGTAATGATACACGTTGTTGTTCAGCACTCCTGTACCAAACTGGAACGTGGCAGAGGGAGCAACGATCGCGAAGTGGCGCAATGTGGATGTCCTCGATGCGACATCAATGGAGATTGCATTGTTCCTGAGTGTCAGGTTCGCGACCGTCGGGTTGAGATTCTGGATACGGATACCCACTGCGCTCTGAGTTGCGAGTGTAGCACCATTGCCGTCGATAGAATCTCTCATGGCGATAGAGTTGTAGACGACCTTGTCACCATCGCCGGCTCCGATGCCGATCCCGACGCCTTGGTCACCCGCCGTTCCGTCTGCCGTAATTTTGTAGATCATGTTATTGGCAACGGTGTTCGACGATGGCGAGGCTGCGCTCCCGAGAACAATACCGACTGCCGAGAACGTACGCGCTTCAAGAATGTCGTGGATAAGGTTGCGGGTGACTGTCGAGTTCGTGACGAACGTGTTGGTTGCTGGCCAGAACTCCGCTCCCAGTCCAATACCAATACGGTCTCGACCGCTTAGGCTTAGTGCGAACGTACCGCCGACGAACCGGACCTCATTCAGGGTAATCGTCGCATTGTTCTGATGTTGCACAACAATGCCGGCCCTGCCGATTTCATCAGCACCGAACGCAGACGGACCGATCAGGTTTCCTGAGATGAGGTTGTTATCGTTTGTATTGGCAACAGCGCCTCTGAGGAAGAGGCCGTAGGATGCCTTGGTAATGGCGTTGTTCAAGAATACGTTATTGTCGTTATCTGCGCCATCTCCAGTTGTGCTGAGCGCTGTTCCTCCGGAGAAAATTCCCCATGTTATGAGGTTGGTGCTGTCCGCACGGGTACCGGTCCGAACATTGAGGTTCCTTAGGGTATCGTTCGTGCATCCTGCCCCCGTACCCAAACTCGACAGCCAGATCGCCGCAGTTGAAGTAAGCGTGCTCAAGTTGGCTATCGTGAGGTCTCGAGAGGAACCACCTGAGTTCGAGCCGTCAATTGTGACGTAGTCCGCACCATTAAGCTTAATGATAGAGGTTAACGTTGCGGAGGAGCCAGATATTGTCGGTGTAGCACCGGCAGCGGGCTTGAGCGTGATGCGGAATGGACCACCTGCACCGTAGCTGACAGCGTTCAATGAAATCGGGAACACTGCATCACCAGCATAGTCCGCATTGATGAGCAATGTAATCGCTCCCGTGACAGTACTCGCGTTGATTGAATCGAATGCCGCCTTCACTGTTGTGAAGGTTGCTCCACTTGCACCAATCGTGAAGGTGCCCGCGAAGGCCGGAGTAATGCGGTAGGCATTGGTCGTCAGAGGTGCAACATTGCCGGGAGGCGTCAGGCCTGAACCCCCGAACGGGCTTGTCGACACATTCCCTGCGCTATCGGCTGCGGCGATGGCGCGGCATTTCGCTGACGACATTATGTAAAG
>CAYHRX010000055.1:0-3031 GCA_964359075.1 uncultured Chitinophagales bacterium | reverse complement strand
TAGTAGTACACCGTGTCACCGTTGACAAGGCCACCGAGTGCGGTAGCTGACAACGTGAATGTCCAGACGTTGCCGACCGGTACACCCGCGCTATCGACTGCGGGGGAAGTCCAGATCGAACCGCCATTTTTCTTGTAGTAGACGCGTGGCTTCAGGCCAGCTCGACGGTCGACTCCCGACACGAGATCTTTGATCGTCGCACTCAATGAACGATCAGTCGTGAGGTTCGTGTTGAGGAGTGCTGTATGAGTGATTGTCGGTCCAACCTGGTCGGCCGTGATTCCGCTAAACTCGTCGGCGCCGATATCCGGCGCAACGTTTGGACCCAAAGCCACAACACGCGGCTGGCCGTCGATATCTGTTGTCACGCCCGGTGCGTTGTTGCCACCGGATTCTACACCAGTTGCTATAGTGCTATCGACGTGGACATCATACGGCGGAGTTGTTGTGTTTCTGAAAGCGACATCCTGGGTTGCGGCCGCTGCTTCCATTGGAACCATGCGGGCGATGTACTGGGCGAGTGTCGTATCGCCGGTTCCAGTTGCCGGCCAGAACAGTGCCCTGAAGTTTGTCGATCCCGCAACAGGCCCTGCATAGAGGAGATTGTTGTTTGTCGTGAGAGCGATGTTTGCCAGGCTTGTTGAGGACTTGATAATTGCCGCCTGCCGAGCGGTGGTTGCCGTTCCAGCAGCGCTCTTGTTGATGAAGATGTTGTTCCGAATGTCGGTGATCTGCGGAACTGTGGTAAAATAGAATGCCGCGCTGCTTCGCGACACCGAGGTGTTCGCCGCATTCAAGTACACAGTGTTGTTGTAGAAGTTGGCCGCGATACCCCCCGTAGCACTAATGCCGCGGACTGTTGGAACCGTTGTTCCCGTTCCTGCTGGTGCTTTGATATCCGATACGAAGTTGTTGTACACGTTTGCAGTTGTAGCGTTTTCGATTGATATACCAGCGGCGAATGCAGATGTCGCTGTTGCATGGAATATGTTGTACACCACATTGTTATAGATGTGGTACGTACCAAGGTTGACCGTAGCTATCCCTCGAGCATTACCAGTCGTTAGAGATGAGTCAACCAGTCCGTGCACCTTGTTGTTGTAGATGTATGCTGTTCCGATTGCGCTTCCTGCAAATGGAGCAGCGATGGAGTAGAGACTTACTGCGCCCGCCTGGAAGCCGCTAACCACTTCGACGTTGAAGACTCTAATGTTATCCTGGTTGCCGAAGCCGACGGCGCCATTGAACGCCGTGCGGTGTCCATAGGAAATCGTGCTTGCTCCTCCGGGAAGGATACCAATCTCTGTGTTGAGGTCGGGAAGACCGAGGGTACCGAAGATTTGGAATCCCCACGTTCCACCGGCCAAGTTGAAGTTGTAGAATCTGTTATTGCTGTTTGTCCCCGCTTGGGTTGCCGCCGCCCCCAGTGTCATGAACATGGCGATGGAGACGTTCGGGTTGGTCAATGCGTCCAGCGTGACACTGTAATTCTTGAAAGTGTTGCTTTGTGCTCCATCAGTTGCAGTAGCAGCCTGGACGACATACCCAAACTCCAACGCATTGGATCCGGCGCGTTGCCGCAAGTCGATGCCGTCAAACGTATGGTAGTCGGCGCCACTCAGGAGAACTAGGAAATCGGAAGTACCTGCCGTTCCGCTCCGCTCGATGATGACCGTACCTGACTGTTTCTGGAAGATCACCGGGCTGCCGGAGCTTGCACCAGGCGCGGCGATGAGAACGAGAAATGAATCTATCTCGGTTCCCGGATCTGTTCCGTAGACACCAGGTCTGACCATAAATGTTACACCACCGGAACCAACGCCTTGTGTATCCAAAGCAGTAATCGCAGAAGTGAAGTTTGGGTAGTCAGGAGATGCTCCACCGATCGTCTTGGTTCCACTAATAGGGCCTGGTCCGCCACCTACGTTGATGTTGTCAAGGTACAGGTTGTTTCCAAATGCGCTTCTTGCCCTGAACCGCAACTTGTTGGTTCCCACGGGCACTGCATAGCGTTTTGTTCCCCATTGACCTGCAGTCGTGGGGGTGAAGAGCGACGTGCTTGAAACTGTTGACAGACTCAGGAATGGTGTCGTGCTGCTATACAGTGATACAAGCGTTGTCCATGTTGTACCGCCATTAGTAGATGTTTGGACAAACAAGGAATCGATGCTGGCGGCGTCGTAGTATGCGTGAGCATAATCGAAGAGGAGAGAGTCTCCCGCAACCGTGGCCGAGAACGTTTCCGAGACGAGAGATTGTGTTACACCCACCGCCGAATTCCAGAAATCGAATTTTGCCGACCCGGTACCGATGACGTATCCACTCGCAGTTGATCGAGTCCAGTACTGCGTGCCGGTGAACTCAAGCGCCCAGTTTGTTGGTGGGAACGTTGTTGCACTGAAATCCTGCAACAGTCTCCGTGACATAAGGGTATTTCCTCCCCCCGGCCCAGACTGTGTGAGAAAAGCATTGCGTGCAATCTGCACCGATGAAGTTTGCACAGGAATCGGCTTCATCGCTTCTTCCTTTACCGCCTGCACATTCTCGGATTGAGCGAAGACCGAGGCTTGAACCGAAAACAGCACCACAGCAAGGAACACAAACAGTACACTGCGCTTCATAACTCCTCCTTGGAGGTTGGTTGTTGTGAGGATTGATAGTTCAGGATTTGCAAATTGGGATGTCGAACTAGAAGATCGGATGTAACAAAACAAGGGTAGCAACTCCGGTAAAAATCCACTACGACGTTGAATATTAAAGACAGTCTAGAGAAAGTCAGGAAAAGAGTATTGAGAAATCCCCTCTTGAGAGGAATGCCAGATGAGACTGACTGGCTGGAAGTCAACACATGGAACTTAGCAAAGGGAGGATAGAATGTCAAGAGCAAACTTGAGAACAGGACACTTCTGTCCGTATCCCGATGTGTGGCGATGAAGGTGCAATGTCAGGATTAGCAGGCTGTTGAAAAACCAAGCATCACAGTCATTGCGATCCCGACGAAGTCGGGAGAAGCAATCTCAATCCTCGAATC
>CAYHRX010000054.1:0-11432 GCA_964359075.1 uncultured Chitinophagales bacterium | reverse complement strand
AGAGTCGGGCGTGTGATCGGTGAAATACACCTTCGCATAGTACACACCGCTGGGCCAGGTCGTTGAGATTTGTATCGACTTCGTGACGGGCCAATTCGCTCCTTTCCTGTAATCTTTCGGACGACGGCTTCTGTCTCCCGGCTCAATGGCATTCCCGACGCTGTCTTTGAGAGGATAGAATGTCGCGTTGAACGTGTAGGGTGATGTCGTCATTTGTTCATCGCCTGCCTGCGTGGTTGCAACTACTCGGTAGATGTGCATGCCGCATTGCACCTGCGTTGGTGTTCTGCTCGGAATCCATGCGCGCACCGTGCTGATGCTGAAGTGCAACGAATCCCCGTGGGCAACGCTCGGCGAATGTGTATAACCTTCAATGTATCCCCGTTTCCATCCGATGACCGGATCGGGATCCGGATCGCTCGGTGAAGGGAATTCATTCCATTGCGCTCTGCCCGTTAGAGCACACAGCATAGTAAAGAGTACAACCGAAAATAGCATACGTCGGACCATGGTGTCCTCCTGTTCTATTTGAGAAGTGTGAGTTGTTTTGTTTCTTTCTGTGTTGTCGTTACAAGTTCACACACGTAGGTGCCGCTCGCTAATCCTGCGCCATTGAACTGCACACGATACACCCCCGCTTCTTGCGACTCATGCACGAGTGTTCTGACTTTCTTGCCGAGCATGTCGTAGATTGTGAGAGTAACTTCTGCACGGTTAGGCAACTCGTACTCAATGTTTGTTGTCGCGTTAAATGGATTGGGATAGTTCTGACGAAGAGAAAACTTCTGAGGCACTTTGGCAAGACGTTCAGCAACAGATGTCGTAGGGCGATATGCATACACCCATCCTCCCGCCGTTACTAACCACCCGTGTCGCGCATCGATCATCATGCCGTCAGTCGGTGTTGTTCGTTGTGCTGTAGCAAAATTCTCCGGTTGCCAGTTCAAACCGCCGTCGGCAGTTTTGTAAATTACCAGTGCGTCACCGCCGAGATAGAATGTATCCCCGAACAACCAGCCATTCAATGAGTCCGCAAACGAGACATCACGATTTGCGAAGTCACCATCGGGCGCAGTGAACCGTAATTGCCAGCTCAGTCCACCATCAGTCGTTCGGTAGACAGTATTTCCAAAACGAGCAGCACCCCACCCGTTGAGGGAATCGACGAAACTGAGGATAAATGCACGCGGAGTGGTAATCAAGTCCCATGTGCTCCCTCCATCCACTGTGCGAAAGACAAGACTCTGGTTCGCTGCAATCCAGCCATGCAGCGAATCGATGAATACAACCTGCTGAAAGTTCTGGTTGGGATATTGGTGACTTACTTGCCACAGCACTCCTCCATCGGTTGACTCAATAACCAACCCTGTGTCCGGTGCAGAAGACTTACCACCAACTGTCGTGTTTCGGTTTGTCGAATGGGAAAAAGTTCCCCGGTAAGCCCGATTGAGCACAAATTGCTGCTCTGTCCAATTCAGTCCACCATCAGTCGTCCTCCAAATCACGCCAATAATGTTCGCGTCCACTCCTGCAACCCACCCGTGCAACGTATCTGAGAAAGACAGGCCTCTCCACAAGTCGGCTCCAAAGGGTCGTGAACTTCCTCGCCAAGTCAGGCCACCATCCGTCGTGCGGTACACCGTGTCTCGCCCCGCACACCAACCATGAAGGGTATCAACGAAATCGACACTCGTTAGAGGCCGAGTTGTCGGTCTCGCAATCAGTTGCCAGCCGTATTGCTGGGCGTGAACTGGAGTAACGTGCATGAATAGTGGAAAGCAAAGACACAGTATGCTTAATTTGAGGGACATAGCACCTCCGAACTTGGTGAGAGCCCTGGGTTGGCTTTGCTCGAAACATACCACCGGGCCGTCGTAAAGTCAAGCCGACGGGCGAATTCCCTTGATGAGTGAGCAAACTGGGCCTGGTCCCAAAACACAAAACCCATCCTCCCACGCGGGAAGATGGGTTCTGCTTATGCTCTCAGATGGCAATCAACTCTTCATGGCGTCCACTCAGTATGACGAGCTATCCCCCAGGCACCTCCAGCGATGACGCGTAGATGACGTGGGACCGCATGGAGTTCTCCAACTATCGGGAGAGCGCAATGCGCGCCCAGTTCTCGTCACGCAGCTCGTTCCGGTGTGTCGAGTGAACAAGCTCGTAGTCCCCGCCGGAGGAGCGCTGGACAAACACGAAGATGACACCGCCCTGGATTTGATTGAACGTCCAAATCTCATACGGCCGGTATTCCGGTTCATTCGGGTGCCTATCGTAGTCATCAGGGGTGCCATACACAACGTACACACGTCCACGGTCGGTAAGGTATCCCTGGCGTCCGAGGACGTTAAAAGTGGAGTTGGCGGACGCCACACGCTTCAGGTATTCCTGCTTGAGGCCCAGCGGTCGCCTCTGCCAGAATTCGGCCATGAATTTTCTCTTCGCATCAGCGCCCTTCAACTGCTTGAACTGATCCTTCTCACCATCGCTCGCTTCGTAACGAGCCCATGCAAACTCCTTATCAAGCTCCGGTTCTTCTATCCCCGCATACTCACTCAGCGAGCCCGCCCCGGTCGAGGCATACAAAGATGAGTCGATTCCCAGTCGAGGATTGTACACGAAGAACTTCCTTCCTGCTGAACTGACAACCTTCTTGCTCGAGTCAAGAAGTCCCACGATGAGAGAGTAGGTTCCGCTCTTGAGTTGATCCATCGATATGTTATCGACAAGTACGCTGGATTCACTGACGCGTTTCCGTGTCCGCTCACGGGAGACCACCTCCCGACCTATTGCATCAAGCACGACCATCTTCACATAGTAATCCCCCTGAGCATCCCCCGCAAGCAGGTTGTAGGCCTCCGCGTAAAAGAAACACTTCTGGTCCTCACTGAACAGTCCGTCCGGAGTGGGAACAACTTCAAGGGTGTTCTTATAGAATGGACTCGACTTGCTTCCCTGCTGCTTGATATTCGTAGCAAGCTCAACGTCGCTCAGCACCATGCTGGCCTGACCTACCATCTTTACGGGCAGACGCATGCTGGTGCTGTCTTTCCGTCCTGAGTCATGTATGTCCTTCCCGATCAACTTCAGTGTGTAGTCGCCCTCGGGCAAGCCAACACTCGTGAGACCGACGAGGTTCATGCCACTCTGGAGCGAGTTTGTATCCTTCACAACATGCGGAACAGCCCATCGGTCGGCATAGACCAACGAGTCCTTCAACATCACAATGATGGTGAGATCAACACCCCCCTTGAAGCCTTCCGCCTCGGCTTTGTACGTAATGGAGCGTTGCGGAAACGAATAGTATACCTCTACGAACATACTCTTCTCGTCGCCTCGGAACCGCGCATAGTCGGTACGCACGCGAAGAGGCTCGCTTGGCGCAATCGTCTGTGCGCCGGCGGTACTGAATGCCAGTGCAAGAAGGAATGCCGGGAGAGCGCGACAAAGATGCATTGCAGATCTCAGAGACTGCATTGATTTTCCCACGAAATGAGTTGATATGAAACTGGCTGGAGAAATGTACCCAACACTTTCAGTAATGTCAATTGAGATGGGATGGAATGCTGGAGGACAGTGCAGACCGTGAGGCTTCTACTCTCCCATCACCTTTACGATCACTCGCTTGCGCCGCTGACCGTCAAACTCAGCGTAGTATATTTGCTGCCACGGACCAAAGTCGAGTTTGCCATGGGTGATTGGAACAATGACTTCATGATGCATGAGCAGGCTCTTCAGATGCGAGTCGCCGTTCGTTTCGCCGGTCCTATGATGGCGGTACTGGAGGTTGAACGGAGCGAGCCGCTCCAGCCATTCATCGATGTCCTGAATCAGTCCATCCTCCGCGTCGTTCACATAGACAGCGGCGGTGATGTGCATGGCCGAGACGAGCACCATGCCTTCCTTCACGCCGCTCCTGGCAACAATCTCTGCCACCTGCTGGGTGATGTTGATGTATTCACGATGAGACTTGGTGTTGAACCACAGGTACTCTGTCGCTGCTTTCATTGGAGTGCCTATTGCATGCCCAGCAGTCGCTTCGCTGCAGCAAGAAGATCAACCGGTGAAAACGGCTTCGGAAAAAACTCGGCAACACCTTCCTTCGCCAACTCGGCGCGCATATCGGAATGACTGTAGCCGCTTGCCGCGAGGATCTTCAGCGATGGCACCATCTGTTTGGCCTTGTGAATCAATTCGATACCGCCCAGCTTTGGCAAACCAAGGTCTGTCACCAACAGGTTAATCTCGGTGCGATGCTCACCCAGCATGTCCAACGCCGCCTGTCCGTCGGGAGCTTTGTACACGGTGATCCCCTCATTCTCGAACAACATTGCCATGAGTTCCCGTATTTCGACTTCATCTTCCGCTATGAGAATTGTTTTGGCTGCCATCGTATCCTTCACTCCTCCATTCGGGAGAGATCCTCACCGATCCGTACGGCAACGTCCTCAGGCACATCCCGCTCGAACATGGGGAACAGCTCTCGTTCTTCCAACCGAATGTGCTTGTTAAGCGCAACGCCGAGTTCCGTCAGCATACCGTCAATGAGTCCTTCTATATGACGATGCTGCTGGAGAAGAGTGTCAACAAGAGAGCCTGATAGCGAGATAAGGCTTTCATGACGCTTTGCCATCACCACTCACCTCCACTGTATTGAGTAGATCGGTTCAACATCAACCGGGATATGCTCGAGGTCTTTAAGCGAGGCTGAGACCTCTTTGGGCATAGACGCCCACCGTCGGAAGAAATCAGCCGCACCCTGATAATCACCCGTAGCCTCGAACGTCAGCCAGAGCTTTGCCATCTCCGAGATCGCCGGACCAATGCGCTCGAAGTTGACGGACCATTTCTTCGTTACTGGATCGAGCCGAATACCCCCTCGATCCCAGATGAAGTTAATCTCGCACATCGACGCTTTGCTGTGTGGCTCGGTAGTCCCGAAACGGATCGTCCGGAACAGTCCTGCGAGGTACGAGACGTAGTGCTGCTTTTCCATCTCTTTGGGGATGATACCCTTGTCGGTGAAGTACTTGATTGAGTGCAGTCCCGCCAGTGTTGCCTTGCCTTCTTCAATTGCCGAATACAGTTCTTTCAGGCCCTGGTTTACAGAGACCTTAGCGCCCGTGCCATGGACATATTTTGGACCAAGCGCGTGGCAGAGTTCATGCATGAGCGTGAGATTGAACGCAGCCTGCATCGTAACGTACTGAACCTGATCGGACGCGAGCAAGGCACGACCAACGGGCTCTATGACTTTCCCGACACGCGCATTCATCATGTTTTTCCAGAAGAGCTTCTTCGTCCCTTTGACCGATGTGACCTTGGGGTCATTCGGCAGGTTCGTTGCGACGGCCTGGTAGCCGGTCGCCACATCCCCACCGCGGATCACCTCGTTCAGAACGACCATGGGCGATGCGAGCCCCTTGATGGAGCGCTTGAACTTGTTGTCGTGGGGAAGATTCTGCTCGAGCTCATCGAGATGTGCTGTGTACATCTCAAGTCGCTTGCTTTCGTCCTTCTCCACAACACCTACACTTGCTTCGTAGAACGCCTTACTGCCCATGAGTTGGTCTTCGTAGACTTCGTACGGGGCGATGTAGAAGTCGATGTCGCTGTCCTTGAGGTCGATCCAATCAACATCAGCCTGGAAGTAGTCGTCGGTAAGGAGTGCGTCTGCTCTGCTGTTCAGATACTTCTTCAGGGATGGATTCTCGGTGAATGCACTTGCCTTCCTCAGCAGTTCCGCTGCGGGCTTCACCCACCGCGCATAGACTTCATGGTAAGGTACAGCCCTGAGCGCGCTCCCTTCCCGCTGCACGGTCGCGTATGCACTCATCAGCGCCGCCTTCTGATCCTGATGCGCAGCGAGATAAGACTCAAATTCTTCTTTCGTGAGATCGGCCGGGTAGACTGCAGCTCCCGGAGGATGCTTGAATGTGCCGAAGAAGTTGGCATACTCATCCATCTTGTCAAACGGCCCACCGTTGCGAACAACAAGGCGGTACAGTTTCTTGCTGACTTCATCGTCCAACTTGGCGAGACTGTCTCTCAAGGCAACGCCAGGAGGATACATCTGGTGGAGGAAGGCTTCGTGGATGAGCCTTGTTGCGTCCACAAGAGTTTTCAGCAGTTCCTTCTGCTGAGTTGGAAGTCCCCGCGCATCGAATCGCATGGGAACTTGCTCCAGCTTCGACAGTCGCTCGTCCAAATCCCTGAGGCGTGGGTCTTTCTCCTTGCTCTCGCACCCAAGAAACGTGAACGCGAAGATCAGAACACATACTGATACAGATCTCATGAGCAACCCACGATTGCAGCTACTCTTCTTTCCCCCGCATGGAATCCCACACGGTGTAGCCAAAGAGTGCAACGAACATAATCAGGCCAACGATCTCAGCACCATGCGTCTCAGCCCAGTGTGCAAGGAACCAGTTCGTGTAGCCGAACGGAGCTTGTTGGTCGATGAACCTCAGGAACGCATTCAGCACGCCAAAGAGCGAGCCGCCAGCGATGAAGCCCGAGGCAATCAACGTTCCTCTTGAGAACCGCGCGTTGTTGACCTTCTCGTCTTTTGAGCGGGAAGTCACCCACCACGCCACCAGTCCGCCGAACACCAGCGGGACGTTCAGTTCCTGCGGGATGTACATGCCGAGCGCAAACGCCAGAGGAGGAATCTTGACCATCGTGAGAATCAAAGCGATGACCGCTCCAACTGCGTACAGCGTCCATGGTGCCTGGGCATTGGACATCAGTGGCTGAATGACTGCAGCCATCGCATTTGCCTGAGGCGCAACCATTGCGTTCGGCCCCTTGAAGCCGTATGTCTCATTCAACACATAGATGACGCCACCAACTGTCGCTGCCGAAACGAGCACACCGAGGAATTTCCATGTCTCCTGCTTCTTCGGTGTTGAGCCAAGCCAGTACCCAATCTTCAAATCGGTGATGAATCCACCGGCAACCGACAGTGCGGTACACACAACTCCGCCGATGATCAATGCACTCACCATCCCGGATGTGCCCGAAAGTCCAATACTCGTCAGGATGACCGACGAGAGAATCAGAGTCATCAACGTCATGCCGGAGACGGGGTTTGTGCCAACGATCGCCGTTGCGTTTGCAGCCACTGTCGTGAAGAGGAACGAAACAACAAGCACGATCAGCAACCCGACAAATGCGTGAAGGGCGTCGAACACGACACCACTGTAGAAGAACACAAAGATCAGCAAAGCTGTCAGTATGATCATTGCTACAACATACAGCATCTTCACATCAGTCTGCCATCGGACTTGATTGCTGTTCTCGTGTGTCTTGCCTCCGAGTATCTCACCCGCTGCCAGCTTGAACGCTCCGGCAATCACCTTCGATGAGCGGATGATGCCGATGATCCCCGCCATCGCGATGCCACCGATGCCGATCTGCCGGACGTATGCTCGGAAGATTTCTTCCGCGCTCATCGCTGAAATAAGCTTCGTCGCCGTTGCTCCGAATGGAACGGTCAACTGACTCCCGAATTCATACACCAGCGGCACAAGCACAAACCACGAAAGGAACGAACCGGCCGCGATGATCATTGAGTACTTCAGTCCAACGATATAACCCAGTCCGAACACCATCGCCGAAACGTTCAGCTTGGCAACCATTTTCACCTTATCGGCAAGGACTTCGCCGTAGGAGAACATACGCGAGCTGATGACCTCAGACCACAGCCCGAATGCGCTGAACATATAATCAAACACGCCCCCGATCAGTCCGGCAGTGACGAGCACTCCCGCCTGCTTCCCACCTTTCTCTCCAGCAACAAGAATCTCGGTCGTTGCCGTTGCCTCAGGGAACGGCAGTGTGCCGTGCATATCCTTCACGAAGTACTTCCTGAATGGGATAAGAAAGAGAATCCCGAGGAACCCACCTAGGCACGATGCCATAAAGACTTTGAAGAAGTTGGTGGGAAGATCGAGGATGTAGAGCGCCGGTATCGTGAAGATCGCCCCGGCAACAATAACGCCTGAGCAGGCACCAATGGACTGGATGATCACGTTTTGTCCGAGTGCGCCCTTGGTCTTCGCGACAGCAGAGAGTCCAACGGCGAGAATGGCAATCGGGATCGCGGCCTCAAACACCTGTCCGATCTTCAGCCCCGAATACGCCGCAGCGGCAGAGAAGAGAATTGCCATGAACATCCCCCAGCCAATTGACCACGGAGTAGCTTCGGGATAGGTTTGGGTTGGGTCCATTATTGGGCGATAGGTGTCGCCCGGCTTCAGCTCCTTGTAAGCATTGTCAGGCAGACCACTTGTTGTTGCAGTATGAGTTTCCATCAGTGCTCCTGGTAGTTACGGGTTATGATCTCCCTGCCCACGCGCCATCAACTTCATGCTCGACATTTTTCCACCCAGACCTGGACGAGGTTCACAACTGTCTCGACAGACTTCTCCATGCCATACACCGAGAGCCATTCGGTCTTGCCGTGGTAGTTTTGTCCGCCGGTGAAAATGTTTGGCGTTGGGAGTCCTTTCTCCGTCAGGCGTGAGCCATCTGTGCCGCCACGGATAGGTACCCACTTCGGTTCAAGACCGGCACGCTTCGTCGCTTCGAACATGCAGTCGAGCACCCGCGGGTCATTGCCCATGTAGTCACGCATGTTGCGGTACTGGTTGAGAATGGAGATCTCGATTTTTGCCTTTGGATGCAGCGGCTGAACTTCAGAAATGATGGCTTCGAGCTTCTTCTTCAGTACGTCGAGGCCCGGGGTTTCAAAATCACGCAAGAGAATCTTGAGTGTCGTCTTGGCCTCTTCTCCATCGAGATGATGAGGATGAATGTAGGGCTGGTAGCCTTCGGTGGTTTCCGGGGAAGTGTTGTCCTTCGGCATACGGGCGATGATGTCAGCCATCGCACGGATGGAGTTGACCATGATGTTCTTTGCACTGCCCGGATGGATATTCCGTCCGTGCACGGTAATGGTCGCAAGGTCGGCGCTGAATGTTTCCTTGTTCAGCTCGCCCGGTGTGTCTCCATCGACGGTGTAAGCAAATTGTGCTCCGAACTTCTTGATGTCGAAGTACTTGGTCCCGGCTCCGATCTCTTCATCCGGCGTGAAGGCAACCCTGATGTCTCCGTGCAGGAAGCTTGGATTATCAACCAGGTTCTGCATCGCAGTCATGATGATGGCAAGCCCAGCTTTGTCATCAGCTCCAAGCAGCGTTGCCCCATCGGTCGTGACAATCGTTTTGCCGACGTTGTGTGCAAGCTCAGGATTCTCAGACACCTTGAGGACAACTGAAGGATCGGCCGGAAGAACTATGTCACCGCCTTTGTAATCCTCGATTACCTGCGGCTTGACGTTCGCTCCAGTTGTGGAAGGAGATGTGTCGACATGTGCAATGAAGCCGATGACAGGCACCTTGCCATTTGCCTTGTCCGTTTTGGGAAGATTGCTCGGTAAGGTTGCCATAACATAACCATACTGGCCAATCTCAACATCCTTCATCCCCAACGCTTTCAGTTCCTGGACCAACGGATTGAGCAGATCGAACTGCTTCTTTGTGCTTGGGTAGGTTTGGGAGTCTTCACTGGATTGTGTATCGATCTTTGCGTAGCGGATAAACCTCTCGAGCGCTGTTTCTTTCATGGATGATTCCTTGATGGGAAGTGATAAGACATCAACGATAAACAAAGACCTCTGTGCCGTGAGCCTGAGATAACTCCCTCACATCCAGAGGTCGTGCAGGGAACAAATTCCTGAGCACATTACTGAAAAGAGGACGAAAAGTCAATGCTGGATGTAAATTTGGCCGAATCTTTCCGCCTGATTTTGTATATTTGCCACATGCTCAATCTCGATCTCATCCTCTCCATCGTCTTCGGCTCCATCTCGGCAGGAGGATTTGGTGCAGCCATCTGGTGTTTCCGCAAAGCGTTGAAGGTCTCGGGAACGCGCGACGACGACCTGAAAATGTTCTTTTGGGCGTTCGGCTCGATGATCGGACTGATCATCTCGGGCATGAGTGCTGCCTACATACTTCTGCCAATCATCTTGCACAAGCTCGGGTAGATATGAATCTCAACAGCGCGCTCAAATACATCAGTCTCGCTTCAATGCTGACGACTGTTGCCGCGTCGAGGGCGCAGACGCTCAACAACCGCAGTACGACAGACGCACTGGGCGAGAAGTTCAACGACTTCCTCACTCGTGTCGCCGCTGAAAAGGACTCAGCCGCGAAGAAAGCGATCGTTCAAGGATATGTGGACAAGCTGAAGAAGTACGGACGTGCAGTCGTCGAGGACACAACGGTGTATTTCCTGTACGAGGGCAACGCCAAACGTGTGAGCGTGCCAAGCGATCTGAACGGCTGGAGCCCGACTGCAGACACGATGAAGCGAATCCAGGGTACAAGCCTCTTCTTCCTTGCCAAGTCGCTCGACTATGCGGCACGCTTCGAATACAAGTTGCTTGTTGACTCGACCTGGAGACTCGATCCTCTCAATCAACAACAATCAATGGGAGGATATGGAGCGAACTCCGAAATCTGGATGCCTCACTACAGGCCACCAGAAGAGATCGAGTACCGATCGAACATCTCTCACGGTATCGTCGACACGCTGAGCTTCAAGAGTAGACTTCTTGGCCGCACACATCCAGTGTTCGTCTACACGCCGCCAGGCTACAAGAGATCACGCAAACGTTATCCTTGCATTTACGTCACAGATGGTGGTGAGTATATCTCGCTTGCACTCATGCTGAACGTACTGGACAACCTCATCGCCGACAAACGCATCCAGCCAATCGTGGGCATCTTCATTGATCCCCGAACCGATGTCCGGGACTCACAAACCAGCAAGCGAATGTTTGACTATTCGATGAGCGACACGTTCGTCAACGCACTGCTCAAGGAACTGCGCCCAAGACTGATGAAGAAGTACAAGCTCACAACATCGCCGGAGGAGACCGCAATCATGGGCGCATCGCTCGGCGGACTGATCTCGACCTACGCTGCACACCAGCACCCGGAAGTATTCGGCCTGTGTGCGGCACAGTCGCCGGCATACTGGTGGAAGGATGCGGGCATTTTCAAGATCATCGAGCCTGAGGCGAAGAAGCCGATCAAGTTCTACATTGACACAGGAACGATCCGGGACGCACAGAGGGAAGCATTGAAAATGAAAGACCTTCTACAGTTAAAAGGCTATGAAGTCAGATACGGTGAATACCCCGAAGGCCACAATTGGGTGAACTGGCGGTCGCGGTTGGATGACATCTTGGAGTATTTCTGGGGGAAGAAGTGAAAACAGTTCCCGGACACCGGTTCAAGAAGCCACTGCGCCGAGTCATTGCGAGCGGAGCGAAGCAATCTGATCTAGAGAGAGATTGCTTCGTCGCTCCCTGCCCGGTAAATTAGAAAAGGTCTCGCTATCATGGTGGTGCAGTTGAACTG
>CAYHRX010000053.1:0-11451 GCA_964359075.1 uncultured Chitinophagales bacterium | reverse complement strand
GTACGAGCGGTAGTACGGCACATCCTGCGAGATGCGGTCGATGATGAGGTCGTACTTTGTCGGCTCAGCCATCACTGTCACGCCGACCTGTACGTTCTCTGCAATCACTCCCGCATTCATTTCGTTGATCTTCGCAACGAGAGCTCCGGGGAATGTGTTTTCCATGCCGAATAGGACGCCGACTCGTTTCATGTGGACGGTCTCCGGTAATTGGTTTGAAGTGGGGATAACTACTGGGAAGCCATGAGTATGATAGAGATTTCGTTGTAGAGAATCAAGAAAACGACTCAGGCCAGCCCTGTACATCTCACATTTTTGCATCTCTCCCCCAATTTTGTAGATTAGTCACACTTGCCTTCCCTTCTCAATTGGAGATCGTTATGCGGCATCATGCACTTAACGCGGTTGCGTTTCTTCTTGTGCTCACCGTTTCGTTCACCCTCATGCAGGTGGAGCCCGGGCCGGAGGAAAACGAAGCCGCCATGAAGTCCATGCCTGGCGATTGGTTCTTCCGCCAGCGTGCGTACCCGCAAGGCTACATCGATCCCGAGCTGCGCAAGGCATCGCTCATCCAGGCTGAGCAGATGAAAGCGGCATTCGATGCATCCAGTGTCCCGGCTTGGCAGCCCCGTGGACCGTACAACATCGGCGGGCGCATCACCACTATGGCGATCAGTCAGCAGACCCCGAGCATCCTCTACATCGGGGCGGCTGATGGGGGTGTGTTCAAGACGACAAATGCAGGAGTGAGCTGGCAGCCGCTCTTTGACAATCAGCGCAGTCTCTCTATGGGAGCAATCGCCGTCGATCCCACAAACGACAATATCGTGTATGCAGGAACAGGTGAGGCCAACTCCAGCGGTGATTCGTACGATGGCTTTGGCGTCGTGAAGTCGTCCGATGGCGGCGCAACATGGGCGTACGTTGGACTGGAGGAGACGCGCCACATCGGGAAGATCGTGATTGACCCGACGAACACGCAGACCATCTACGTTGCGGGATTGGGCACACTTTTCACCGGCAACCTCGGCCGTGGTTTGTACAAGTCCACCAACAGCGGAGCAACGTGGGCAAAGGTGCTCTTTGTAAACGACACGACGGGCGTTGTTGACGTCACGATCAATCCGCTGAACCCGAATATCCTGATGGCCGCAGCATGGCAGCGGCGGCGCGGGCCCCAGGGACGGCTGTTCGTCGGGGGTGTGGGAACCGGGATCTATCGATCATCGGACGCAGGGGCATCATGGTTCAGCCTGAGCAACGGCCTCCCGGCTCCGGCAGCAAACGTCGGACGGCCCGGCATCGCGATTGCACCGTCGAATCCTTCTATTGCCTACGCCTGGTTTGCTGATGATCCCGGCAACCTGCTGGGGATTTTCAAGACGACTGATCGTGGTGATTCTTGGTTCGCCGTGACGAGTGGAGGCTCAACAGGAGGGTTCGGCTGGTACTTCGGGAATGTGTGGGTCCATCCGACGAATGAGAACATCGTGTTCACCTCCGGTGTGCCTCTTGCCCGTTCCACCAACGGCGGCACAAGCTGGGCAACAAACAACACAACGCACGTCGATATCCATGGGCTGGCGTTCCATCCAACGAACCCGAACATCATATACGTGGGGAATGATGGAGGGTTCGGCACCTCGACGAACGGAGGCACAAGCTGGACCCGATACACAAATCAGGACCTGGCGATCTCGCAGTTCTACGCCGGCACAATCGACTACTTGAATCCCAATTCGAGCATCGGGGGAACGCAGGACAATGGCACCATCAGGACGGTCGCAGGCGGGCTTACCGACTGGACAATGGTGAATGGGGGCGACGGGTTTTATGCAGTTGTCGACTACACAAACTCGAACTACCAATATGCCGAGTCACAGTACGGCGCTATCGTCCGCACATCGAACAACTGGGGGAGCGTCCAGAGTGGATCAAGCGGGTTCACCGGAAGGAAGAACTGGTCAACACCCATCGTCATCGACCCAAACAATCCTCAGGTACTGTACACAGGCAGCGAGAGGTTGCATCGAACTGTCAACCGCGCAGCAAGCTGGGTGGCAATCAGCCCTGACCTTACCAACGGCCCCGTGCCAGGGTTCTCCGCCTACGCCACGATCACAACGATCGATGTCTCAAAGACAGATTCGAACACCATCATCGTCGGCACCGACGATGCGAATGTCTGGGTCACCACAAACCTCGGCAGCACGTGGACGAACGTAAAGGCCGGACTTCCCAACCGCTGGGTCACACGGGTCCGCTTTGACCCGACGGACCGCAATATCGCCTACGTGACAATGACGGGCTACAGAGTGGACAGCTATCTCCCGCATATTTTCAGAACGACGAACCTCGGTGCATCATGGCAGAACATCAGCAACAATCTCCCTGAGGCGCCCATCAATGTCGTCGTAGTTGATCCCCAGTATCCGAACAGACTCTACATCGGCACGGACGTTGGAGCCTTCTACACAAAGAACAGCGGACAGGAGTGGAGTGTGATGGGCGCGGGGTTGCCAAATGTCGTCATCGACGATTTGGCCCTGCATCAGCCCACGCGCATCGTGCGAGCATTCACCCACGGACGGTCGGTGTGGCAGATCAGTATCGACAGCCTGGTTATCACTGATGTGGCCGAGCAAGGAATGCAGCCAGTCCGATTCGAGCTGGCGCAGAACTATCCGAACCCGTTCAACCCGACAACCGAGATTCGGTTTGATCTTCCCGATGCGGGCAACATCTCATTGGTTGTGTATGACGTGTTGGGCAGGGAAGTTGCAGAGTTAGCAAGTGGCTATCGTGAAGCAGGATATCACTCCGCAACGTGGAACGCCTCGGCCCAAGCAAGCGGTGTGTACTTTGCGCGGTTCACCGTGACGAACACTCAAGGGAAGGTGATGTACTCAAAGGTGAACAAGCTTGTGTTGATGAAATAGCACACGGGTTCGGCATCCCCTCTTTGTGGGGACACGGCACGCGTGTCCCCACAAGCGTATCAACTTACTTTTCCCCCTTCGGCTTCAAATCGCTCGCTTTTACACCCTGCGACCACCGCAGCCTGCCATCCCTGTCGTAGCACTCCATCGTGAGTCGTCTGTCCTTCCTCGGTCCGTCGAACTTCAACAGCCCGAACGTATGCGTGTCGTTGACGAACGTCCCAGGCACAACGTATTTGTTGATATCCTCCTTGAGGCTGGACGACAAGCCGGCCGTCAGTGAAGAACTCGTAAAGTAATAGAGAGGATAGAACATCGAATCGAGTCGGGAACCGAGCGAGTATGTGCGTAGCAGTAACGCATGTGCGCTTCTGAAGTCCAGTCGGGCTCTCTATAATAGCAGTTGTCTCCCAGCCAGAGCATCAGGTCGGTCATCTCGCCGTATCCAACCATCGGACCGGAGCGCACCGTAGCATTGGGACTGGCAAGCAGGATGCGTGATGAGAATATGACCAGGACCAAGACCAGAACTCGAAGCTTCATGGTGTTCTCCGTGCTCAGCGAACGAGCAACATTTTCCTTGAACCGATCATCCTGCCATCCACGGCCAGTCGGTACACATATATGCCGCTGGCAAGACCTTCGGCATTGAACTCGGCAAGATGCAAGCCGGCTTCCTCCACACGGTCAACAGGCGTTGATACTTCTCGACCTGCAATGTCAAACACCTTCAGAGATACATGCCCGCTTCTGTTAAGCTGATATGGAATCCGCGTTGATGGGTTGAATGGATTTGGGAAGTTCTGGTACAGGACAAACTGGTTGGGTATTCCGGCATCTTTCTCTCCAACTCCCGTCGGACTGCCGAACAGAAGCCTGCGTGTGAACACACCATTGCTATGCGACGCAAGCCGGATGTGTCGGTTCGATGGAGAGATCTGCAGGTCGGCAACAACCACTGCCTCGAAGAGACCATCGTTGAAGCTCGTCCAGGTGGAGCCGCGGTCAGTGGAAATATACACGCCGAGGTCGTTGCCAACATACACGTGGTCGGTATTGAGCGGATCGATTGCGACGGCTGTCGTTGGCGCGTTGGGCAACGGTGCATTGGTATGCACCCAGGTAAGTCCGCAGTCGGTGGATTTCGCAAGCCTTGTCGTATCGAACCCGCCGAAGGCAATGTACACAACGCGTGAATCGAGCGGGTCAACTGTGATGTCCATCGGATAGCGGTTCGGGAGATTGCCGGTAACGTCGGTCCAGCTTGTGCCGGCATTGGTGGTCCTGAAGATGGCGATGGTACCAGTCCCCGGCACTGCCCCGACGAACACAGTGTCCGGACTGGTTGGAGCGACAGCCATTGAGAGCGCAGGATTCCCGTTCAGCGCTGCGCCGCCGTTCGTTGCAGTCCAGCTTGTTCCGGCGTTCGTCGTTCTGAACACGATACTCCGCCCAAAGTAAACGTAGGCGGGATTGGATTTGGACAGCACAAAGGGAGTGTTCCAGCAGGTAACACCGCCAGTTATTCCGGAACTCGACGAAAAGAAAGAAGATCCGCGGTTTGTCGACTTGTAGATGGAACCTCCACCACGGTTGCCGGCGTACATGATGAAATCGTTGGACTGGTTGATCGCCGTCCAGCCAATCTCATCGATACCTCCCGTTGGCCACACAAGCGATCCCGTGTACATCCAGCCAAAATGGTCCTGCACGTGTCCAAGCGCCCGGTTGGAATCCTGGGCAGAACATGAGAAGCCGTTGTAGAACTGGGTCGTCAGCAATCCTGCGTTCACATCCTGGTAACTGCTGCCGAAGTTCGTGGAGCGCCACACGCCGCCATCATCCACGACATACAGGATGTTTGGATTCGTCGGATGATGAGCGTAGTTGTGGTGGTCTGCCCATGGACCGAACACACTGAAGTTGGTGAGGCCTCCGTTCGTTGATTTGAAGATGGTCGTCCCTCCACTACCCCGCACAACTTGGCTCGAGTCAGTAGGGTGCACTGCAACGAAATGGGAGTACCACCCCTGCACACTGAAGATCGCCTGCGTGTTCACGGTGACCCATGTTAGGCCGAAATCCGTTGATCGTATCAACCAGCCCGCGCCGGATGTGCTATCGGCAATGCTGGCATACACAACGTTCGGTTGGGCAGCATATATTTCCAGGAGGCCCTTCCCTGTGTACGCCGGTACACCTGCCACTATGGAGAATGTCGCGCCACCGTCTGTTGAGCGATAGATACCCGTGCCGGGCGTACCGAAATTCCCGCATGTCGCCAATATCTTGGTCGTATCAGTCGGATGAATTGCAATGTCCTGGGCGAGCAACACGTTGAGCATCTGAATCCAGGTTGTGCCGGCGTTTGTTGTTCTGTAGATGCCTTCGGAAGTGGCTGCAAATACGGTGCGCGGGTTGAGTGGGTTGATGCGCAGAGCCTGCACGCCTCGCTGCTGGTTGTATGTCCAATCAAGGCTTCTGAACCACGTTGTGCCGCCGTTCGTCGTCTTGAGGATTCCCATTCCGTAGCTCCCACGGGTCGTGCGAATAACGATCCCTCCCGTGGAGCCGTTGTAGCGGTACACTTCTCCCGTACCTAGATACATTGTGTTTGTATCAAGCGGGTTGATTGCAATAGCATTCACACCAAGGACGGGGAAGCCGGTTGTTACGCGCTGCCAATCGCCTCCGGTTGCGCCATTACGCGAGCGCCAAAGTCCTCCAGCCGCCGCGCCGATGTAGACCGTGCCGGGATTGAGCGGGTTGACAGCAGCGCTGATAACTCGCCCGGAGATGTTGATAGGCCCGATCGAGGCCCACGGCGCAGGAACGGAGGACAGCGCTTCCGTCTCCACCCTCATGTTCTGCGCATCGAGAAATGCCTGGTAGTACTTGTCTGCGGGGATGTCAGAGCCGGGATAGGCACGCGAGCGTGTCCACAGCTCGAGGGCTTCTAACGCGTCTGAGCTTCGTTCGCTCTCGCGTGGGACAGATGAATCCATGAATGCCACGTGGAAGAGCAATGTCATGACAAAGAGACTGATGCCGAGAGTAATTCTCCGGCGCATAGTATTCTCCTCAGTAAGTAATGAAACGAGACGACACAATCGTGAGACCTGTGAACACTGCTGGCGGTGTTGCTACTGCCGGAACACCTTTACACGACCTATTTCTTTCAGCACAACAGGAAAGCCGCTGATAACTTGAGGGAGCTTGTCCTCCAGTGCCTTGGTTTTTTTCTCAACAAGAACCAAGATGCACGGTTTGCCGCGTTTCACGCCCTCGGCAGTCCCCAATACTCCCGGGATCTGAATCCATATGAGTGTGTGCTGTTCCAGAACTCTGGCAATCGAGTTCTTTGCTGCCATGGTATTCCTTTGCTTGCTGGTGAGGCCCTCAGTGTTGTCTGGCAGTAGTATAACAAATGTGGGCAGATAAATCATCATCATCTGCTATTTGTTTAGAGGCAGTCGTTCGCAACCATCGTACTGAAGTACGACAGCACCGTTTTGATGTAGCTGACAAACACTGCAGCGTAGACCCGGTTTCTTGGATCTCCGTGACCAGTACTGCCCAACATCATCCCCGAGGGTATCAACTGGGCAGAATTCGGAACGGTACCTTTGACACCCGAAGCGGTAGATTCGTAATCCTGGCACCACAAAAATTCCTCCTTTGGAATTCCCAAAAGAATCATGACCGGCAATTTCAAGCCAGAAATGCTCGGTTCAGCCTTTGAGTCTGCCCAGGCATCAGATTTGCGTGATAGAAGACGAAGGCGTATAAGCTGACGCCATCCCCCCACTGTTCATCACTTGGAATGGAATGACATGAGCACAGGTCACACTATAGCCACGTTGGGCGCATTCATGTTGCTCACCACGATTCTCCTGAACTTCTATGGGATGCTTGGAAGTACAGGCGATGTCATCTCAAGCGGTCAGGATGGGATTCTCGCAACAACGCTGACGACATCCTACATGGAAATCGCCCAGGGATTGGCATACGATGAAATCACCGATACATCTGATATCGCAATACGAAACCCACTCAACCTGAGTCTCGTGCCTGGACCGGACGGTGCCGACGAAGACAGTATACACAAGTTCAACGACTTCGACGATTTCAACAATTTCGTATATGAGAAGGAAGCATCAGGCACAAACCGGCGTTACAAGACGTCCTTTAAGGTGCAATATGTCGATCCTACTAACGTGGAGAAAACATCAGCGATCAGGACATTCTTGAAAAGGATGGATCTGACTACCTGGCGAACATATCCCCCTATCAAGGGACAGGTTGACACGCTGAAGCTTTCGCTGGTCATGGGTTACTTTCACTTCGACTAAAGGAGTTTCACATGGCGACTTTGTTGGACCTTCTCTCATCCATGATCTTTGGCGGTGTCTTGCTGATCATCATTCTGAACGCCAACGACATTGCGGCAGAGAACCATAGCGTGTACAACGGAGATGTCCTTGTCCAGGAGCTGCTCGTCTCGACGGCCCGACTGATTGAAGGCGAGTTTCGTAACATGGGGTTTGGCGTTTCTGAGAAGCAAGCTGCTGTTACCTATGCAGACACGTCGCGCATTGCGTTTCTGTGCGACCTTGGCCGCGACGGCGGATTCATCGACACGGTGAAGTATGCACTGGGACCAACAAGCGAGCTTCATAGAACACAAAACGAACTCGACAGGTATCTCTACCGGGGCATCAACGCCGGTGCCTTGCTGAAGGTTGGCGTAGTCACTCTGTTTAAGCTACGATTTATGACGCGTTCCGGTGAAGAACTGCCGACACCCGTCTCTTCGGATCGACGGTCAGAGATTCATGTCGTTGAAGTGACCATGGAAGTGCAAAACCCCTACGCCATCAGCCGGCGAAAGACGGAAATCGTTGAAGGACAACGCACAGCGCTGTACTCCAGCTCCCTCTGGCAACAAACGAGGCTCGCCTCGCAGAACTCTCGACGTTGACACTCTTGGAGGATACATTATGGTAGGAAAAGCTGGTTTGATTACGGTACTCGGATTTGCCACCGTCATTGGATATGTTTCTTCCAACATGCACCGAATGGCGACAAACTCCGTTGGCAACATGTCATCGTATAATGAGGCCACGGCATCCCATAATCTCGCGGTCACAGGAGCAAATGTCGGACTTGCAAAGTTCTATGCCGACACATCATGGTTTGGAAGCGTGACGCAGACGTTGAGTTCTGCGCGCTTCGGCGGGAGCTTCACCATGAGCATGACGGATTTGGGCGGCAATGTGGCCAGGCTGCGCAGTGTTTCGACCTATAATGGTCACTCGGTGGGTGGCCTCGCAGAAACACTACATGACACGATAGAGGTATATTTTGACAAGAGGAAGCGCAACAGTTTCTCCATGTTTGCGTGGATGACGCAGTTTGAAGGAAACGTGTTCTGGATAACCGGAGACACTGTATGGGGCCGGGTTCATTCAAACGGGCAGCTTCATGTGAATGGCAAGCCGGTTTTTATGGAAAAGGTCACCACAGCAAAATCGTTTAATCCGAAGCCAGGAACCGGTACAAACAAAGCCATCTTCAAGAATGGGTACGAGACGGGTGTCGCACCAATAGACTTCCCCAACGACCTTTCCGAGATCATTGTTGCCTCCACCTCCGGTGGAAGGAAATACGTTGGTGACATCTGGGTCACGTTGTCATCCGGAAGCGCCGCCAACAACGACGGTAAGGCATATGTGCGCGCAACAGAAACAGGCCCCATTATCGACAGCATTGCACTCAACGACCCAAGCAGCTTCAATGGCGCCCTCTTGGGCACGGGAAAGGTCAACGTGCAGGGGCAAGTGGATGGCAAGCTCACCATCGCGTCGATGACGGATGTCGTTGTTCGAAATGATATTGTTTACGAACAGAATCCCAGGTTCACGGACAGCGATGACCTTCTCGGCCTCGTAGGCGAAAACAACGTCGTTGTAGCAGACAACGCCGCCAACAACAGCAACTGCGAAATACATGCGTGTATCTTTGCCCGAACCAATTCGTTCACCGCAGAGAACTATAGCACGCGACCCGTCAGTGGCGAGTTGCGGCTTCTCGGATCCATCGTACAGAAAAATCGTGGCCCGGTTGGCACGTTTTCCGGCTCAACAATCAAATCCGGATTCTCGAAGCGCTACAGATATGACACGCGGTTGTCCGATCCGGACACACGGCCACCCTTCTATCCCGGCTTTTACGTGAAGACCTATGCCATCACAAATTGGTGGGAGAGTTTCCGCGTCCCTGAAATCAGGTAGCTGCTGAAGCACACATTATCATCTGAGTTCCGTTCAGCCCCCGAGGCGTTTATCGCTCGGGGGCATTTCGTTGATTTTGGGGGTTGTTTTCTGTTAATTCCATCGTGGACTCTGCGGCATCTTCCAGAAATCGAACCCCCTCCCTGGCATTCGTCTGATGTCTACGCCGTTGATGCAACAATACGCCCAGGTCAAGGGAAGGTATCCTGACACGATACTTCTCTTCCGCATGGGAGATTTCTTCGAGACGTTTGACGAAGACGCGAAGATCACGTCGGCCGTGCTTGGGATTACTCTCACCAAACGCGGGAATGGCGCCGCCGGTGAAGTCCCTTTGGCCGGCTTTCCCCATCATGCTCTCGAATCCTACCTGCCAAAGCTGCTAAAGGCCGGTTATCGCGTGGCGATTTGTGAGCAGCTCGAAGACCCGAAGTTCGCCAAGGGAATCGTCAAGCGAGATGTCATTGAGGTGGTCACCCCGGGTGTAGCGTACTCCGACAAAGTGCTGGAACAGAAGCAGAACAACTACCTCGCCGCCATCGCGTTGCCCTCGGCAATCGCCAACGCCCAGGACATGGTCGGGCTGGCGTTCGTCGACGTGTCAACCGCAGAGTTCAGTGTCAGCGAGTTTCCGCTCAGGCAACTTGCCGAACAAATCGCCGCCGTCGCACCATCAGAAATCCTTATCCAGCGGCGCGACGTTGCCACACTCCAGCAGATCCTCAAGGAGACCTACAGAGGAATCTTCACCAAGATCGACGACTGGGTCTTCAACGTTGACTACGCATACGAGTTGCTGGTCACTCATTTCAAGACTCAGTCGCTGAAAGGATACGGCGTTGAGGAGATGAAACAGGGTGTCATCGCCGCCGGGGCAGTGATGAACTATCTCCAGGAAACCCAGAAGACCAATCTTCTTCACATCAAGAAGCTGACCCGGCACGATGTGCGGGAGTACATCATTCTCGACCCTTCAACAAAACGCAACCTTGAGATCACCTCATCCATAGCAGGAACAATCGAGGGCACGCTCTTCTCAGTGCTCGACAAGACGCAGACGCCTATGGGCGGACGCCTGCTGAAGCGATGGGTCAACCAGCCGCTGAATGCACTGCTACCAATCAAGCGTCGCCTCGCAGCAGTTGCCGAACTCATCCAGAAGACCGACGTGCGCAAGAAGGCCATGGAGATTCTCTCCCGCATCGGCGACCTTGAACGCTTGAACACCAAGATCTGCACTGGCCGGGCAAACCCTCGCGAGATGAACGCGCTCAAATTCATCCTCGCTGATATCGAGAAACTCAAATCCGTCATCTCCTCGACTTCATCGGAGTCCATCTGCCTCATGAAAGAGGGGCTTCATCCTCTCCAGGATATCGTGGCACTCATCGAGGCCGCCGTCGAGGCCGATCCCCCGCTGGCGCTTGTGGACGGCGGCGTGATCAAGAAAGGATTCAACGCGGAGCTCGATGAGTTGCGTGGACTCGCCTTCAGCGGCAAGAGCTGGATTGCCGAACTGCAGAGGAAGGAACGAGAGCGGACAGGCATTTCGTCATTGAAGGTGGGTTTCAACAATGTCTTCGGCTACTACATCGAGATTACACACACGCACAAGGACAAGATCCCGACCGACTATATCCGCAAGCAGACATTGACGAACGCCGAGCGGTACATCACCCCCGAGCTGAAGGAGTATGAGGAGAAGATACTGCACGCGGAAGAACGGATCCTCGCCCTCGAGACGAGGCTCTACAACGATGTGCGAATGAGGGTCGCTGAGCAGGCCGAGGCAATTCAGATGAACGCACGGCTCATTGCTGAGCTTGATTGTTTCCTCTCTCTTGCATCGGCGGCGGTCGAGTACAATTATGCACCTCCCGATGTTAACGAGTCAACGATTCTGGAAATCACCGACGGAAGGCACCCGGTCATCGAGCAGCTCCTTCCTCCCGGCGAGAAGTACACGCCCAACAATGTCCGAATGGATACAGAGAACGATCAAATCCTGATCATCACCGGCCCAAATATGAGCGGGAAGTCGAGCTACCTGCGGCAGACCGGGCTCATCGTCCTGCTCGCGCAGATCGGCAGCTTCGTCCCGGCAAAGAAGGCAACCATCGGTATCGTGGACAAGATCTATACACGCGTGGGTGCAAGTGACAACATCGCATCCGGTGAGAGTACATTTCTCGTGGAGATGCACGAGGCCGCACATATCG
>CAYHRX010000052.1:0-11582 GCA_964359075.1 uncultured Chitinophagales bacterium | reverse complement strand
CAGTAGATGTCAAACGCCGGATAGATCTCGTGGAGGTTGTCCTGAAATCCCAGGAACCGGACGAAAGCGCTGATGCCAAGAGTCCCGGCCTGTTCCCGCAGTGTTGTCATCAGCTCTCCATCGCCCACGACGACGCAGAGGATGTTCCGGTTTGACCGGACGACGCTCGCGATGGCCTCAAGAAGATAGCGATGTCCCTTAAAAGGAACAAGCCTTGCCACGTTTCCGATAATGCATGTGTCGGCGTCAACTCCCCACTTCTTTCGTGTCATCTCCCTCCATTTCCGTTCCATCTCATTGGGCGTGCTCTCGACGCCGATAGGGATGACCGTGATGCGTCCGGCGTCGATCCGGTCTTCATTCACCAGCACGTGCTTTACGGATTCCGCGTCCGCGATGAAATGGTCTGTACCGTAGTTGTTCCGCAGCCAGTGCGTGATGTTGTGCTGGATGGAATGAGCGCTGTGCACGCTTGCGATGTGTCGCGTGCGTGACCATGCGGCGGCAATGGCTGCAACAGTGCGGTCATAGTTCGCATTGCTGTGAATGACATCGATGGAATGTTGACGGAGACTCTTCCTCACCTCTGCTGCGATGGAAAACACCCGATCCATTCCGACATAGGAGACCGGCACAACAGCAATGCCCGCCTCCTCACACTTTGTGAGCAGAAGATGGCCCGGGTTTGCAGAGACCCACACAGCATGCCCTCGCCGTCGCAGGTACTTCGCAAGGATGAGCACGTAGTCTTCGCCGCCGGCGAAGATGTCAGTTGAATTGGAGACGAGGATGTTCAATGCAATGGCAAGGAGGGTGCGTCCGAGAAATGCGAGGATGTTCCAGAGCAGCCAGAACGGAAATCATAATATCAGATGTTGCCATACACAGTATTCACGCCGCGCTTGCTGGTCGCCCATAGTGTCAGCATTGTGCTTATGGCGACAATGGCGCGCTTCTCGTCATCCTTCTTGACGACGAAGTCGTAAGTATCAGCAACGAACTGAAGGTTTCTCAGAATTCTGTCGATCTCTCTTGGCTTCACGCCGCCGTGCCAGAAGACGATCTGCGACCGGATCATTGTTGCATGACGGCGCAGCAGCTCTCCCATCGGGAATACCTTTTCACTGAGGGGAGTGCGTGGGTGGCAGACATAGGAAAGGTCGTCGAAGTACTCGTCCCAGTGAGTAGCGAACGCCCTGTTCTCGGGACGGCGTAGATAGCGAGCAATCTTCAGCGAGAAATGCGCCTTCGTCTTCACCCGAAACTTCGGGATGACGATGTGGAGGTCGAATAACGTCTCCGTCTGCGTTGGATCATCTTCATCCACTTCGCTGTGCAGCCATCTGCGCTTCAGCGCTTTCCATTCATCCACACACACTACGGGCGCTTCGCGACTGTCGACGTAGACGAGCCTTCCGCGCTCGGCCCCAACGACTGTGATCCAATGCTCCCAGTCGTCCACGCAGAGAATGCACGGGTGTCCGCGTTTGAGTGAAAGCAGTAGCTCCCGCTTTGCCCGCAGAGCGTTCTTCCTGCGGATCATCTTCAGCTCGCAACCGTATTTCTTCGCTGCACGCGCAAGCTTGATCTCGTCAGTGCCGGACCACCAATGCGTGCCTGCAATGCGTGACACTTCTTTTTCGTTGACAATGCGGCCGAGCATGATCAGCGCATGCTTCAATGCAAACGGCCCGCACGACCATTTGTTCGGTTGCGGATAAAGACTCATATGCTGCCGTGAATTCAATCGTCCAGGTTCAAAGAGCTATCCACGCCACTCACCACAGGTAGGTAACGACGGGACATAACATACGGAAGCAGGGGGGGAGATTCAAGAAGAGTTTTTCGCTGATATTGCTTAAAACACCCGAGTTTTATACCCTGTACTTGTTGGGCGTTTACGATTTCAGACCGCCCGCCAACCGCACACTGTTTCCATAGTAGACAGCCATGAGACGATTCCAGTTCGCCTTTCTACTCATCCTTCTTTCGCACAGCAGCCTTGCGCAAGTCCGCTGGGACGCGCTTTCCGTGCTTCCGGTCGGCCCCGGATGTGTGCATACCCGGTTAGTGGCACCAACTGTGCCTTGGACGATGAATGTGCTTGAGATCGATCTTCGAGATCCGTTCATCATGATGGAGACCGTGAAGGCGAACGACAGGCTTGCTGGATATGAGCGGACATCTTCCATGGCAGGACGGCGGAACTATCCCGGTCATCTCGTCGTCGGTGCTGTGAACGGTGACTTCTACGGCGGCAGTGGTGTGCCGATCAATATCCAGGTGGCGCAGGGCGAGATTCTTCTCACGCCCTCCAACAAATCCACGATCGGATTCGATGTGTACGATTCACCGATGCTAAAAGTTGTCAGCTTCTCCGCCGTGGTAAGGCGGGGTGCAGCGTTGCTCGCGATCAACGGGATCAACCAGACCCGCGGTACCGATCAGCTCATCCTCTTCAACAAGTACTTCGGTACGTCGACGGGGACGAACATCTTTGGCGCTGAAGCGCTCGTCCGACCGCTGAGCGGATGGCTGGTGAATGATACGCTCACTTGTGTGGTGGAGAATGTCGTGAGCGGTATCGGCAACATGACAATCGTTCCGGGGAAAGCCGTGCTGTCAGGTCACGGCACATCACAGACATGGATCAACACCAATCTCGGCGTTGGTGATACGATCAAGCTCTACCAGAGGATCTCGCCAGGCCTCTCTCGCCTGAAGGAATTGATCGGCGGATTCCCAAAGATCGTTTATAATGGGGTGGACTATGTCGACCAGGGTTTCGCAGAAGAGGGTGGCCCTTCGCACACCTACGAGCGGCATCCACGAACGGGTGCAGGCTTCTCAGCTGACAGCTCGAAGCTGTATCTCTTTGCTGTCGATGGCAGACAGGTGATCAGCGCCGGCATGACGCTGCACGAGCTGGCGACGTTCATGATTGGTTGGGGTGTGTACCACGGCATCAACTTCGATGGGGGCGGCTCGACGACCATGGTGGTGCGTGGCGCGGTAGTGAATGCTCCATCCGACGGAGGAACGGAGCGCTCAGTGTCCAATGCTTTGCTTGCAGCGTCCAGTGCCCCGGTTGATACGCTGAACAGAGTAGTTCTCAATCCCCGGGGCTACAGAATCTACCGTGGCGATACACTGCGCTACATTCTCTCCGGCGTCGATCGCTACGGCAACCCGATTGCTCTCACGCCGGCGTTGATGCAGTTCTCTGTGTCGCCGAATCTTGGAACGATTGACCAGACCGGGCGCTTTGTTGCCGCAATGAGCGGAGACAGCGGCTACGTGCGGTCAACGTACACACAGTTCAGGGACTCGGCCTATGTTGTCATCAAATCCATTGCCCGTGTGCTGCTCGCCCCGCAGAATGCCGTTACTGACACAGTCCGCACCGTGACCTTCCGCGCTCGCGCATTCGATCCAGATGGCGTTGAGCGCACTGTCCCGCCCGGACAATACATCTGGTCGTCCACAAATCCGACCGTCGGTACGGTCGACACAGTCGGAGTGTTCCGGGGACGGGCATCCGGCGCGACGCAAGTGATTGCCAACTACCAGGGCGTGCGGGACACCGCCGACATGACAATCCAGATCGGTGTGGGCACTACGGTGCTCGACTCGATGGAAAGCCTGCAGCGGTGGACGCTCACCACGATCAACTGCGATTCTGTTGCAACAACGCTCTCGCTGCAGAGCGGTATCTCAACGCTTGGCAGCAAGTCGCTCAGGGTGAACTATCGGTTCGTCTACGATCCGGCGCTGATCAACTACATCAGGCTGAACACGGACATTCCCGTCTTCGGTGTGCCGGACTCAATCCTGCTGGACATCCGCGCTGACAGCGCCAACCACCGTGTCTTCTACTATATTGATGATGACGACGCTGAGCAGTACAGGATCTTCAGCAACAGGTTCGTGAGTGCCTTTGGCGGTTTCGATGACTTGCGTACCTCGGCGCGGAACCCTGTTGCCATTACGCAGAATGCATTCTTCAACTACCCGATCAGAGTGAAGAAGATCGAAGTCCAGCTTGGCAGCAGCCGCGTCCCCGGTGCAACATACACAGGCAACATCTATTTCGACAACCTGCGTGTAAAGTATCCAGCGACAATCACATCCGTGGGAGAGGCAGATGACATACCGGGCGCCGTCGCTCTTGATCAGAACTATCCGAATCCGTTTAATCCCGTTACCAATTTTCAATTTACGGTAGTCAATTATCAATTGACAATTCTGAAGGTGTATGACATCCTGGGCTGTGAAGTTGCGGAGTTGGTCAGGGCCGACCTTGCACCGGGTCGATACCATGTCGAGTGGAATGCTTCCGGAGTTTCGAGCGGAGTATACTTCTACAGACTGGAAAGTGTTGGAACGGGGATGACGAAGAAGCTCCTGTTGTTGAAGTGATTAGGGAAGTACAAGTCATTTCAGCTTGAGCCTCATTTCTGTCGTTGGCTTGAATCCCATTGATTCATACAGATGTCGGCCCTCGTCGCTTGCGTGGAGTGATACCCACTCGAACCCTTCCTTCCTGCACCAGTCGATCATGACGTCCATCAGCTTGTGGGCGATGCCTTGCCTGCGGTACGCGGGCTCGGTGTACATGTTCAGGATCTCGGCACGGCGCACGCCCGGGTGTTCGGGGTGACTTGGCCGCACCATGAGAACGATTCCACTTCCGGCAACCACTCTGCCCCTATCATCCTCAGCAAGCCAGCCTCTGTACATCCCGTCAGCGAGGCCCTGTGCGATGAACCCGCGGGAGCTTGACTGTGAAACCGCCAACTGTTGCTCATCGGTGAATCCCATATCGACAAACATCTGTCGTCGGTGGTGCATGATGACGTCAAGGTCATGCACGGTTGCTTCACGGATTCTTGTCTGTGGGTTCATGGCAAGTCTAGAAGTGGTCGTTCTGATGTTTCGCACCGGCCCTTTTGTTAATTGCCGTTATCATGGCTATCATCGGTCGATGGTTGCAACTGTAACCACGCGGCCATCGGAGGTGAGTTTTCTTACTCTCGGTAGCCACTCTCGCCTGTTGTCACCCGTGGTGTGGAGGTATTCCAGCACGTACAGGTCGTTGCCGAATACCGCAACTCCCGTCGGTGACCACGGGCTTGATGTCCGCAGAACGGTCGTAACGTTTTTGTCCGCTGTGATCTTCAGGACCGCCCCGCAACCGGTAGCAGCCACGTAGACGGCTCCTTGCGTATCAACGTCAAGGCCGCGGAACCACGGCCAGAGATTCGCCCCAACGCCCGGAACCGAATCGCACCCGGACAACGTCACATTCTCGGCAACGGTTGTAAGCCTCCCCTGCGGAGTGATTTTGCGGACGGCCCTGTTCTCCGTATAGTAAAGCGATCCGTCCGGTCCCACTGCTATACCGTTCAGCCAGCGGAGCGGCCCGCTCTCCGTGTTTGCGGACAGTGTTTTGAGGACTGTGGTGGTTCCGGATGGTGCCAGGCGAAAGACCTGCAATTGTTTGCCAGCGGGAAGCCACGGGTAGTACAAGTTACCGTCACGCCCGACGGTGATTGGAAAGTCACTGGCGAGGAGGAGAGTCGGGTCGGCACCAACCCGCGTGACGGTTGCGTTGCCGGACGAGAAATAAGGCAGCGTCGCATTCTTTAATCGACCATCAATGTCGATCGCCATCCAGTGGTAGGCGGGCCCTGAAAGACGCGTGAGTTTGCCATTCAGGTCAATTTTCCATACGCCAGACCCGGTATCAACGAAATAGATGTTCCCTTCCCGATCCACGACGATCCCGGATCCGGGATGAGCGAGGACTTCGTGCGCGACAAAAAGGAGAATGAGGGCGAGAAGCGCGATGATTGCCCGTTTCATAATTGTTCTTTCTTGGTAAAATGGCGCACAAGGCGAGCGCCACGCTTTTCCATCCAAATGTGCGAGCCGTTTAGCGAACGCAATATCTAACGCCCTCAACAAATACGTTCTTTGTGTCCCGCCGCTTTTTGGCGGGATGAGTGAGCGAGTTGTGCTGTGTGTTATGCGCCGCTACGCAACTTCTTTTCCTTCTTGAAGGCTTCTTGGATTGCCTTCTCAAGTTCCGTTGATTTGCAGAGATACTTGTCAAACTTGGTGATGTTCTCTCGGTTCAAGTGGAGTTGACCTTCACCGACATTGCCACGATGCTGACCTTTCGAGTAGTATGGACTGTTCTCAACGTCGTGAGATGGGATGACCCAGTATCTCATTGCATCCCTCCAAGCAGCAAGCCAAACGAAAACATCGCAACAAGCGGGTTTGATCTGCTGGAAGTTCATATCGAAGGGTCTTTGGGAGTCTGGCGCTATGGCTTTGATGTATAGCGGCTCATCAAGTTCAAAGTCCACCGCTCTTGACGCTTTGACCTCAATACGAATATTCGGCGGGAGAAAGAAATCGTATTGTCCGGAATACTTCTTGTCGAGCTTCTTACTTGGACGCTGAAGGGAAGGAACAAGTTGTTTTAGGTGACCGTGCGCCCAGACCTCGCCGAAGCCACGTGGCGCACTGATCTCGAAGAGATAGAGATAAAGGTTTCGATCAATGTAATCATCTCTGAGTTCATAGTATTCGTCAAGCGCGAGCTTTTTCGCAGCAAGAAGATGAGAGATGATGTATTCGTATTCACTGAAAGGGTAGACAGACTTCAGGTCTTCGAGTTTCGAGCGAAATTTATCCGAGTTTGAAAGACGGTCAATGAGTTCATCGAGTTGCTTTCTGAGCTTTTCCATAGAGTTCAGATCAGGGAGAGTTGGTTATCTTCGACGACTGAAGGAATCTCGCCAACAAGAGACTTGAGATCAGGGTCAGACAGAATCTCTTTTTCAAACGGATTGCCGTTTTGCCAACCAGTTTTTCCAGTCTGGCGGAATCGTTCCAATCGTCGGATTGCTATCTCGCAATAGACGGGGTCGGAGTCCATTGTATAACAGTGTCGCTTGTTCATCTCTGCCGAGATTAGCGTTGAAGCTGAGTGGCAGAACGAGTCGATTATTAGGTCGCCTTCATTTGAACTCGCCCGAATGATGCGTTCGGCAGATTTGAGCGGCTTTTGAGCATAGCAACCGTTGACGTTTTCCTCCATTCTGTAGAACACTTGCTGAATGTCAACCCAAACATTGCCCGCACGGATGTTCTCGGACTTGCTGCGCTCAAGATTCTCGGTGACTTCACCATTCACCTCCTTGTAATACCCCCGTAGAATCTTGGGAATGTCGGTGTACTCAGCGTCAACGTTGAAGATCGGGTCGCCTTTTGTATAGTAGAGTAGCTCTTGCCTAACAGCCATCCAATTCTTGGGCGTGCCGTAACCTCGTTGGTTGCGCATCGTGATGAAGCTACGGGTCTGGAATCGAGTGTGACGCATCATTATCATGAAGTCAGGCAATGGCTGAAAACCACTTTTTTGGTCTGCGCCAAGCCAAACGTAAAGAGAGCTGGTGGTAGCAAGAGCAAAATCGGTTGTCGCAATCCACTTCTTGCACCATTGGATGAAGTCGTAAAGTTCTCTTTCCTCAAAGGCAACAAGGTTGTAAGGTGGATCGTGAATCGCAAGGACCGCTTTCTTACCGTCCATCAGTTTTTCAATGTCTGATTGGTTTGCTGCGTCAAGACAGCCGATCCGGTGTTTTCCGAGGGGGTCATCCCAAATCTCGCCCTCTTTCAACCTTGAATACTTGAGAAGGCAATTTCTGACTTCGGGATTCTTGTCCAGCCTGGGTATGGGTAAGTTTATCATAGTGATGCTAATGTACTAAATTGAAATCTCTGTTGCGTAATAGCTGGCTAATTGCAGGGTGTTGCCTGCCCGCCCGTCTGTGTCTGAAGTCTCCGGCGGGTAAACCGAGCAGGGAGGCGTTTACTCCGCCCATGGCTTCAACCTTACCAAATCCCACGTGCAAAATCAATTCTCCATCTCCACATCGTCCGCGCATTCGCGGAACGCCTGCATCGCGAACCATCCTCCCGCGCCAACGGCGCTCAGGCAAACCACAAAACCAAATACCCAAACCACCGTTCCAATCGACTCTGCCGCATAGAGATTCCCCGAGAGGAGCCAGTTCCAGTCGTGGATAAGTCCGGCGGCGATGAGTTTGAGCTTCCTGTAGGGTGCATCCTGGATGTAGTAGCTCACGTTGATCAGGTTCTCTCCGAGCCAGAAGGCGGGGTAAGCAACGTGCGACACGTTCTGCTTCCACGTCACCACCGCAAGCAACAGAGGCAGCAGACACTGCACGAACGATCCGCCGAGAATATGGATCCACATCCCGAATGGCTTGAAAAAGAAATGTCCCGCCTCGTGGATGAAGAGGTTGATCGTATCCATGACCCACAGAAGAAACGGCGGATTGTATCCGGGCGCTGCCGGGCCATCGGTGATGATGAAGAACCACACAAGATAGCCAAGATACGCAAGTACCACGAGCTTCAGGATGAGGAGGAGATGTTTCATCGGTCAAGAATTATCATGCGTCATGCTGAGCCCAGTGAGGAGTCCCGAAAAAGGAGCAGATCAGGTCGGGACGACGAACGAAGTCGAAGCATGAACTGCGAGAGTGAGACCGGTGTGCTCATACCACCCTTCGACTCCGCTCAGGGTGACGGTGTTTTACTCAATCTCAACTCACCGCACCAGCGAGAGCTTTATCGTCTGTACCAGCGCACCCGCGCGTAGCTGGCAGAGATAGATGCCACTGGCAAACGCCGAGGCGTTCCATTCCACGTGGTATGTGCCCGGCTTCAGATTCTCATTCACAAGCGTTGCGACCTCGCGGCCCAACAAGTCGTAGACTTTCAATGTCACCCGTCTCGCCGAAGGCTCGCCGAGGCGGACATGCGACCCCTCCCCGACCCTCCCCTTGGCTTGGTTAGAACTCAGTGAGGGGAGGGAGTATTCTATCTCGGTTGTAGGATTGAACGGGTTCGGATAGTTCTGTTCGAGCACAAAGCGATCAGGTACTGCCGGCGACGTACGCTCAACGGATGTCGGAGTCTCGGAGATGTTCAGTATCTGGTCTGCCGGGACTGCCGTGAGTACTCGCACGCTGCCGTTTGGCCAGCGGATGATGACGCTGTCGGCAAGAGTTGCAGTGTTCAGACCAAACTCGACCGGCAAGGAGTTCTGTCCATTGTGGCCGGAGCCGCCCTGCACTTCGCGTATCTGGTTCAGGCTTCCGGTCCGTACCCGCACGCGGGCACCGATGGCGGAGCGGTTCGATGCAGTCCCCGTGAGTTTCAGCTGCAGCCAATGTTTTGTCGAGTCGCTGCCGTTGAGCCAGAGCTTGTTGGCAGTGCCGTTGTTTGAAAGGTAGAGGTCGATGCGTCCGTCGTTGTTGATGTCGCCCCAGGTGGTGCTGCTGGAGAGGAGGGGGTCGATCATGCCGGACGCCGCTGCAACATCGGTGAAGGTTGTCCCATCATTGCGATACATGCGGTCAAGCCCTGCAGTGCTATTGGCAACATACAGGTCAAGGTCGCCGTCGTTGTCGACATCCGCCCACCCGCACGAAAATGACTGGATAGGATCGGCAACACCGAATGTTGTCGCCACATCCATGAATGTTCCATCACCGTTGTTGCGGAAGAGCTCGTTCGGGCCGTTGGAGTTCGCGAGATACATGTCGAGATCACTGTCATTGTCGAAGTCACCCCAATCAGCGCCCCAAGTGTAACGAACCGTGGAGAGCCCTGATGAGGCAGTCACATTTGTGAATGTGGTGCCATCGTTCCGGTAGAGGATACCAGTTGGAAATGCTTGGTTACCGATGAAGATGTCCATGTCCCCGTCATTGTCATAATCCGCCGAAGCGGTACTGAGCGTCGAGCTGCTGTCGTTGAGTCCCATGGCGAAGGCGACGTGGGTGAAGCTGCTCAGGTTGTCATTGCGGAAGAGGTAATTGTAGTGGGGTGGGATTCCGTTGTTGCCCACATAGCAGTCGAGCCGTCCGTCGGCGTTGTAGTCCAGCCAGTTGATGGATCCACCCCATGACGTAACGCTCATGCCCGCTATTGCGGTGGCATTGGTGAAAACGGTGGAGTCATTGCGATAGAGGATCATGCCCTGATTGAAATTGCCGACAACGATATCCGGACGACCATCGTTGTTGTAGTCGCCGATGGCGCAGCCTCGTCCCGCCCCGGTGTTGTTCACGCCGAACGTGGCGCCTACTTCGGTGTATGTCAGATTGCCGTTGTTGCGGAACAGCTTGTTCGACTGTCCGTTGTTGACGAGGTAAATGTCGAGGTAACCGTCGTTGTTGAAGTCGAACATCGCAACCCCCTGTCCGTTGCCTGCATCGGCAACGCCTGCTGTGGGGGCAATGTCGGTGAACAGGATCTGACCAACGAGGAGCGATGGCGAGAGAACGAGCACAAAAAGAGTAATGCTTTTCATGACGAGTCTCCTTACAGAATTGGTGAGAGCGGTTCGTGGGGAAGTTCCTGTGACCTTCCACGAGATTGGCGTCAATAGATAGGAACAGATGTAGTCTACTGCAAGAGTAGCAAATTGCGATAGGAAAAGCAACGGCTGATTGTTCTCCACAGAAACGCGGGGTTCCCCTGGGAGCCCCTGACATTTCTCCGCGATCTCGGCGTCTCTGCGGTGATCATTACTTCCCCGTCTCGCGGTAGAACTGGATCAAGTCGGTGCTCGGTGGCTTTACGCCCAGTTGCCGCAGCATCGTCACGATCTGCCCACGATGGTACGTGGAGTGGTTCACCAGGTGCTGGAACGCCTGCCAGTACACGTGCGTGAATGTGTCACCTTTAAGCGTCTTCATTGTGAATGTCTCACCGAGCTTCCTGTCGCTCATGGTGCCGAGCCACCTTGCAGTGTCATATCCAATCTTCTCCCAGATGGATTTCAGTTTGGCAAGCGAACCGATCTCATCTGGCTTCGGGAACGGTTCGTGTGGGACCCCCATGAAGCGGTCGAGCCAGACCTTCTGCGCTCCGACGAGGTGCGTGAGTGTGTTGTGGATGCCGCCGAGGCTTCCCTTCATATCCTGTACGTACTGCTCTGCCGGCAATTGTGCAAGCGCCTCGAAGATGCGGTTGTCCGCCCACGAGTTGTAGGCGTGAAGAAGCTTCAGTTCTTGTAGTGTCATGGGATGTTTGGATTTTTTTGATTGATGGATTAGTGAACCCTCTGGTCTCACCGCAGCACAGACCAGTCCGTTGACATAACGACATGGTATGTCAGCACGCATGCGCAGAGGATGAACGTCCCGCCTGCAAACTTGTAGATATTGGAGAGGACGCTGGCGGAAAACTTCGATCGGTGTTGGACTAACACCTTGGCGACCAGAGTGAACCACACTGCCGTGCCTGCCCCAAAGCCAAGCGCGTACGCCACGTTATCGTAGGCTCTTCCGCTCAGCAAGCCGTTGGCCTGAATGTAGCCTATCACGCTGATCATTGACGGAATGAACGTGGGCGATGCAAGGTTCGCCACGGCAATAAGCACCCCGATGAAGAAAGGGGACGGGTAGCCGAGCTTCTGTGCCTTTTGCTCCTGGGCTTCTTCAACTCTCAGGATCTTCGACTCTTCGGCC
>CAYHRX010000051.1:0-11688 GCA_964359075.1 uncultured Chitinophagales bacterium | reverse complement strand
CTCCGGCGTTCAGCAGTGGGCTGCAAGGTACAACGGACCGGGGATTCCACGCTCCGCTGCATATGACATTGCATACTCCGCCGCAGTTGACGACTCAGGCAATGTTTATGTAACAGGCGAAAGTATTGAAGCAAACGGGACAAGTAATGATTATGCGACGATCAAGTACAACTTTTTGGGAGTCGAGCAGTGGGTTTCCAGATATGGAGGTATCGCAAGCAACAGTGCTGACCAGGCAAGTTCTATAGCGGTAGACGGCGCAGGTAATGCATATGTGACGGGAAGAAGTGGGAGCGGAACAAGTGTCGACTATGCTACAATCAAGTACAACTCGTCGGGGATCCAGCAATGGGCGCAACGATACAACGGACCTGGAAATGGGATTGATGAGGCATCCTCTATCGTGCTGAACGGCTCGGGCAATGTGTATGTAACAGGATGGAGTGGCGGGACCGGAACGTCGTACGACTTTGCGACAATCAAGTACTCACAGGCCACGGGCGTTGGGGCAGCATCCTCTGGAATCTCGGAGAACTATTCCCTGGACCAGAACTACCCCAACCCGTTCAATCCGACAACAAGTATCAGATTTCAGATTACGGATTACGGATTTGTGTCCCTCAACGTGTATGACATGTTGGGTAGAGAAGTCGCGACGTTGGCGAATGAACACTTGCAGCCGGGAAGCTATGAAGTTCCATTTGTGGGCGTTAACCTCGCGAGCGGCGTGTACACATACCGGCTGACTTCTGGCAGTCTTGTTGAGACGAAGAGGATGCTCTTGCTCAAGTGATTCTCTAGCAGGCTGTTGAAAAACCCCTTTCACTGGTTATTACGAGGCGATTTCCGCCGAAGCAATCTCTCTTTTCTGCACGGATTCGAGGATTGAGATTGCTTCGCTTCGCTCGCAATGACTGTGACGCTCGGTTTTTCAACACCCTGCTAGAGGAGCCTGTATCACATACAGCAGTGCTGGCGCGATGCTGAGCATGCACGAGTCTTTTTGTTCCGCGCAAATCAAGGAGAAAGCCATGAAATCCCAATGTCGATTGCTTTTCGCTTTTGTGTTCATGTTTCTGATTGCTGGCACAGCAGAGGCGATCAGTCAGGTAGATGTTCAAGGGTGCAAAGACCATCCTTTGTTCACGCGGATGCCGAACTTTTACATCCGACTCTGCGAGGGCTCTGAGTTTGACCGTCATGAGTTTTCCTCGGAGAGTGGCCCGATATCGGTGGAAGGGAAGAAGACAGTGCTTTATTACTCTCTCAAAGACGGTGCGAAAGGACCAAGTGTGGTGGCCATCGTTCGGAACCATATCAATGCCATGAAGAAGATTGGGGGCACGGTCGTGTATGATGGAGGCGGCCGTGCGACAATGAAAGTGACAAAAGGCAATCAAGAGATTTGGGTTGGCGTTAATGTCGCAGCTGTATATGAGTACAGACTGGACATCGTCGAGAAGGGAGAAATGCAACAGGAGATCGTTGCCACGGCTGAAGGGATGACCGGCGAGATCACCACGACAGGACATACTGCAATGTATGGGATCTATTTCGATACAGGAAAATCCGAGATCAAGCCCGAGTCTGAGTCGTCGCTGAAAGAGATTGCAAAAATGCTAAAGCAGAATGTAACGATGAAGCTCTTTGTGGTGGGCCACACGGATAACATTGGGGGCATAGGAGCCAACATGACCCTTTCGAAAGCACGCGCGGAGTCTGTCGTTAAAGAGTTGACAACCAAACATGGTGTAAGTGCAGGGCAACTTGAATCCCATGGAGTCGGGTCGCTGGCCCCTGTTGCACCAAACGCGACGGAGGACACGCGCGCGCTTAATCGCCGTGTTGAGCTTGTTGCTCAGTGAGTCGGCAGATGATCAAGGAGGAAGGCATGAAACGTTTGGGCGATTCTCTTGTGATGGGAGCAACAGGGAATCTCATGCAGCCGCCAACGGTCTGGCTCGATGACAGCAGCGACGTTAGCTTTGAGTTTCTGAATGGAAGATTGCTGAGCGTTGGCAACAGACTTCTTCTATCCTGGACTGAGGGAGGAGATGTGAAGTACTCCGGCTCACGCGTCAGCCCGATCTCATGGTCAGTAAAACGGAGTCTCAGCGGTGTGTCGGGCATGAGGCGCTCTCTTTCGCTTTCGTCAGATGGTACAAGCAGAGCGTTCTTCGGATACCTGCGCGTTCCACTGCGGGCTAACAGGTTGACCCTTTCAGACACAGGAGAGGTTCATCTCTCCACTCTGGACCTCGGCCAGATCATCAGTACCGTCCATGAAGATCCCCCTGCACTCCCAACGATCACGGGACTCATGGATGCATATCCAAATCCTTATCAATCCGACGACGACGATTGAATATCAGATACCAAGTACCCGGCATGTGTCCGTAAAGGTGTATGATGTGCTTGGCAGGGAAGTGGCGACAGTGGTTGACGAAGTGCAGGCGGCGGGTGCGTACCGGTTCCCCTTTGATGCAAGCGGGTTGGCAAGCGGTGTCTACATCTACCGCTTACAGACAGCTACCCGTATGCAGACCAAGAAGTTCATTCTATTGCGCTAGTCTGTCCACATTGTAACGGGTGGTCATCTCAGGCGAGCCAGCCTGCATCGGCTCGCCGCTCCTGTTTCTCGCCGCTTTCGTCTTCTCTACCGCACGTTCCTAAGAGTAGGTCAACCACTGTGCTGCATGCATCAGCGCTACGCTGGGGACTGTACTTCAAGAGATGCTGTTGGGTGCCCTCTTGACTTTGAGTTAGATTTGTATAACTTATGTTTTAGACTCCCCTAAAAACAACGGCGTCGCAATGCGCAACATAACCACCGAAGACTACATCAAGGCAATCTACAAGCTCGAGCGTGAAGGGGAAAAGGTAACCACCTCCGGGCTGGCAGGGCAACTTCAACTTGCCGACGCGTCGATCACCGACATGATCAAGAAGCTTTCAGACAAAGGGCTTGTCCACTACAAGCGCTACCAAGGCGTGGGTTTGACCGCACGGGGGAAACGGATGGCCCTTAAGATCGTTCGCCGACATCGACTCTGGGAGATGTACCTTGTGAAGTTCCTCGGCTTCTCGTGGGACCGGGTGCATGATGAGGCCGAGCGGCTCGAGCATGTTACATCCGATGATTTAGAGAGTAAGCTTGACCATGCGCTTGGCTTCCCCACGAATGACCCGCATGGCGACCCCATCCCGGGTTCGGATGGTGAACTTGATTATATGGAATACACGTCACTGGCGGAGTACGACGAGGGCGATGTGGTGCGCGTGTTGCGGGTGAGCGACGATAACTCGGGCATTCTCCAGCACGCGACCAAAATTGGTGTTGGGCTCAGCAAGAGACTTACCGTGAAGCAGAAAATGAGCTTTGATGGATCCATGGTTGTCAGGCTTGGGAACAAGGAACACTTCATCAGCAAGGAAGTGGCAGGTTCCATCTTTGTGGAGCGGGCCTGAAGGCACGATAGAAAGGAACGAGACGTATGGTTGATCCCGGGAGCGCGTTAGTGGTTGCACTTGTCCTGCTGTTTGCAGCTGGTGCTGTGTTCTGGCCGGAACGGGGGTTTGCCGCATATTGGCGCCGGCTCCGACACAACGCAAAACGGATCCTGATTGAGGACGCACTAAAGCACTTGTACGATTGCGAGTACAAGAAGCTCGTCTGTACGCATCAAAGCCTTTCGGGCGCCCTGGGGATTTCAGGAGATGATGCGGCGCAGGTGCTCGTGAAGCTCGAATCACTCGGCTTGCTCCAGCATCGTGGTGATAGATTCCTGCTGACCGGGGAAGGGCGGACATATGCATTGCGCATCATCCGTGTGCACAGGCTGTGGGAGCGGTACCTGGCCGACGAGACTGGTATGAGAGAGACCGAATGGCACTCGGAGGCAGAACGGGCAGAGCATCGTCTGACCCTGGCCGAGGCCGATGAGCTGTCTGCCCAGATGGGTCACCCGCGGTATGACCCACATGGCGATCCCATTCCGACAGCAGCCGGCGAGCTTCCCACACAGCGGGGATATTCACTCCTATCGCTTCCAGTCGGGGAGATCGCGAGAATTGTTCACATCGAAGACGAACCAGCAACTGTGTATGCGCAACTGGCCGCGCAGGGCTTGCATCCCGGCGTCAGCGTCCGTATGACCGAGGTGAGTGCAGACCGCATCAGGTTTGAGGCAGATGGCGTGGAGAATGTACTAGCACCCGTTGTGGCGGGCAACGTGACCGTGGTTCCTCTTCCTGCCGAGACTCCAATCCCGGGCCCGCACGAGTCGTTGGCAGACCTGGGCCCAGGCGAGGCTGCGCGTGTTGTTGGGATTTCGAGGGCATGTCGCGGACAGCAACGACGTAGGCTAATGGACCTGGGGGTCGTGCCTGGAACGTGCATCACCGCAGAGATGCGCAGCGCCAGTGGAGATCCAACGGCCTACTTGATTCGCGGCGCCACTATCGCCGTCCGCAGACAGCAGGCCAGGCTGATCCATATCAATCGTGAGAGGAGATAATGGCGTGATAGAACAGCGAACACAAACATGCGAATCGTGTCCCGTCCACAACGTCGGTAACCTGATCAAACTGGGTGTGAACATGGAGGGCGCGGACTTCGTGATTGCCCTTGCCGGTAATCCGAATACCGGCAAAAGCACTGTGTTCAACGCTGTGACGGGTCTGCGTCAGCATACCGGCAACTGGCCGGGGAAGACGGTGACACGAGCGGAGGGCGGATTCATGTTCGGTGGAAAACGCTACAAGGTTGTGGACCTGCCTGGAACGTACTCGCTTCTTTCAACCAGCACGGATGAAGATATCGCGCGTAATTTCATTCTGTTTGGGCAGCCGGATGTTACGGTGGTCGTGGTGGATGCGACGCGCCTTGAGCGGAACCTCAACATGGTCTTACAGGTTCTTGAGATCACCGATCGCGCCGTGGTGTGCCTCAACCTCATCGATGAAGCAAGCCGGCACGGGATGCAGGTGGACGACCGCCTCTTGTCGAAAGAGATCGGTGTCCCTGTTGTTCCCACGGCTGCGCGTCAGGGCGACGGAGTCCCGATGCTGTTGCAGGCAATCCATGATGTTGCAACAGGGGCTTTTGTCTGCAAGCCAAGGCGTTTCAGGCCGAACTCGAATTCGCTCGAGCGTGCCGTCCGCGCGCTGACCGGGAAACTTGGGATCGCGTTCCCCGGGCTGGCGAACGCGCGGTGGGTGGCGTTGAGGTTGCTCGATGGCGACATGCGTGTCAGCGATGCAGTGAGGACCGGCGAGATTGCAACCCTGACTCAGAGCACTCACGCGCCGATAGCTGCTGGCGAGAAAGTTGGAGAAGGAGACATCAGATGAACAAGCATCACACTTCTCGTGAACAGATCGTCTCACAGGCGAATGCTCTTCGATGGGAAGTTGGGGAGAACTTCCACGACACACTGATGGAGTCCATCTATACCGACGCCGCTCAGATTGCCGACCATGTAGTGAGACGCGTTGGTGAGCGCCCCCGATTCAACTGGGACCGCACCCTTGACAAAATCCTCACAAGCAGGTGGACAGGCTTCCCGGTGATGCTGCTGTTGCTCACCGCAGTGTTCTGGATTACCATCGAGGGTGCAAACGTCCCGTCCTCACTCATTGCATCGTTCCTGCTTGATACGGTTCATCCGGCACTCAAGTCGCTCGCCATGAACGTTGGCGTGCCGTGGTGGCTTGATGGAATGCTACTGGATGGCGTCTACCTTGCCGGCGCGTGGGTGGTGAGTGTAATGCTGCCGCCAATGGCCATCTTCTTTCCATTGTTCACACTGCTCGAGGACTTTGGCTATCTGCCGCGGGTTGCATTCAACCTTGATAACCTCTTTCGAAAGTCGGGTGCACATGGCAAACAGGCGCTCACCATGAGCATGGGCTATGGATGCAATGCGGCGGGTATTATTGCCACGCGCATCATCGACAGTCCACGTGAACGGCTGATCGCCATCATCACCAACAATTTTGCTCTGTGTAACGGTCGCTGGCCGACACAGATTCTCATCTCGTCCCTGTTCATCGGCACATTGGCGCCACCGGGGCTTGCCGGATTCTCGTCCGCTTCTGCTGTTGTCGCGGTGGCACTGCTGGGGATTGCGTTGACATTCCTGACATCATGGTTCCTTTCGCGTACTGCATTGAGGGGTGAGCCTTCCTCATTTAGTCTTGAGCTGCCACCGTACCGTCCACCACAGATCCTGAAAACACTGTACACCTCGCTAATCGACAGGACTATCTTTGTGCTGTGGCGTGCGGTTGTTTTTGCTGTACCAGCGGGGGCAGTCATCTGGCTGCTTGCCAATATCAATGTCAGCGGGTTCCCGGTTGCCGCACATCTGATCAATTGGTTTCACCCATTTGGCTTGCTTATCGGGCTGAACGGCGTCATCCTGCTGGCGTACATCATCGCCATCCCGGCGAATGAGATTGTCATCCCGACGATTCTCATGTTAACGGTGCTGACTACGGGTGCGGCAGGATTCGGCCAGGGCGCGGGAGTGATGTTCGAGCTGGAAGACAGCCTGCAGTATGTTGCTTTGTTCCAGGCAGGCGGATGGACGTTGTTAACGGCGGTGAACCTGATGTTGTTCAGCCTTGTCCATAATCCATGCTCGACCACTATCTATACGATCTATAGAGAAACCGGTAGTGTCAAATGGACGACGGTCTCTGCACTGCTTCCCGTGGCAATGGGGTTCACTCTCTGTTTCTTCGTTGCGCAGTTCTGGCGGCTGATAGGTGGAGTGTGAAGCAGTCTTTCTGCGGAATGGCAGGTGTTTTGGCTCTCTTCGGGGTTGGGTCTGTTGCCGCGCAAACTGTGCATCAGATCCCTGAGTCAGCGAATCAGCCAGAGCACTTTTCCCAAGTAATTGAAGATAACTCCTTCTACATTGAAGAGGCGTTCAACCAGGAGGCCGGAATCGTCCAGCATATCTCGCCACTGACTTATTTTCCCTCTCCCCAGAAAGACGTTGTCTACAGCCTGACGCAGGAGTGGCCGCTGGGGTCCCAAACCCACCAGTTGAGTTTCACACTCCCGTACTCTTTCCTGAATGGTACCACAGTTGTCGGTCTTGGGGACATCCTTATAAACTACCGCTATCAACTGACGACGGGTGATGACTGGGCCGCCGTTTCCCCACGGTTGTCAGTTATTCTCCCAACAGGCGATTCCGGTAAGGGGCTTGGCAATGAGGTCGTTGGCTTCCAGTGCAACATCCCCGTGAGCAAGAGGCTGTCCGAGCTGTTCATCGCTCATGTTAATGTGGGAGCTACCGTTGTGCCAAACGTGAAAGGGATGTCGCTCAACCTTGGCGGCAGTGTTGTTGTTCTGGCGACGCCGGAGGTGAACTTCCTGTTTGAGTCGGGCACGAACTTCCTGAGTGAGCTTGAGGACGGAGCTGTCGTCCATACAACAGAGACTATCCTCAGCCCCGGGATGAGGATGGCGATAGATGTGAGTGAGCTACAGATCGTTCCCGGTCTGGCTGTGCCGTTTGTCCATACCAGCGGCAAGTGGCACGTCGGCGGCTTTTTGTATCTTTCCTTTGAGCATCCTTTTTAGCGGGTGTTCTCACCGACATCCTTCCCTTCAAGCAGCAGCTTCTCGTATTCTTCTTTGTACCTTTTGATCGCCTGGAAGAGCGCCGCGGCGATCTTCTGCTGTCCGGATTCGCTCTTGAGGAATCTCTCGTCCTCACGGTTTGAGAGATACGCGGTTTCAACAAGGACGTTCGGCATCGAGGCACCGACGAGCACGTAGAAGCCGGCCTGCTTGACCCCGCGGTTGGGAATCGCAGCGTGATCCTCCAACTCCTGCTGCGCGATATCGGCAAATAGCTCGCTGGCTTTCATGTACGCGCTCTGTGCCATGGCAACAAGGATGAAATTCTCCTCTGTCAACTCCTGATACTTCTGCTCGTAACCTTCCTCAAGCTGGATGACGGAGTTTTCCCGTTCTGCAATCTCGATGGCGTCTTCGGTCTTTCCCGGTCTCAAGAGGTAGACCTCGAACCCTCGCGTCGGGCTGGGCTTTCTCCGGAGCGAATTGCAATGGATGCTCACGAATAACTTGCCGTCGGCTTCGTTGGCAATCTGGCCGCGACGATGTAGCTCGATGAACGAGTCATCCTTGCGCGTGTAGACCACCTTAACATCCTTCAGGTTCCTTTCAAGGAGCCTGCCGAGCTTGAGTGTCACAGCGAGCGTGATATCCTTCTCTCTGACCTTTGTTACACCAATTGCCCCGAAGTCCACGCCGCCATGTCCCGCATCGAGCACGATGACATCGAGCTCCCATCGCTTGCGCTGGCTCTCAAGATCAGATTGGATCTCGCGTTGCTTCCTCTCAAGCAGTAACTTGTCTTCGGAGCCGGATGTGCGGAGAGAGATGAGGATGTCGTTGGAGTTCTCATCCCTGATGATTTCTGACGCGGCGATCTTGCTGGAGAGCTTAAATGTCAGTTGAACGGATGTCGGCGACTGGATGGCAACGATCTTCTTGATGAATCCGACAGGTTTCAGTTTGTTGAGGGCATCGACGTCGGCCTTCGCATCGGCAATGGTTACGTACAGCCATCCGTCGTTCTTCAGCCAGCTTTCGAAGTCGCTGAGCTGCCGTGATGACGGAATGCGAATGAGCATACCATTGGACCGGCTTTCCATCTTCAGCGTGGTAAAGTCGAAACCTCTCGCTGATCCGACGGATGAGAAACGCAGGACGTTCATCTCTGCGTCATATGCTGCAGGACGACCAAGAGCGATGCGGAAAAGAGGCGTGAATGATGCCAGAGGCACGAAGTATGCGCCTGCTGCGTTGACGACACCGGTGGGGAGCTGATACACAGAGCGCCGGCCGGCTGGGCTGATGATGGTGATGAACGGGTTTCCGGCGGATGAGACAAGCTTGTAGGAAGATCCTTTCAGCTCAAACTTCCTGGTCGTGGGGCTTTCGAATGTTGTCAGGGAGAGGGCGTTCGCGAGATCGGCGAGCGAGGCATACACAACTCCCTGCCGCTTGAATATGCCGACGGTCGTGGCACGCGAGCCATCCTCAAACTCCACGCGGATGGTGTTGGTTTGTGCAAGAAGCGAGAACGGAATAAGAAGACTGAGAAGGCCTGCGTTTCCCATCTATCTGTAGTTCGTAAACTGCACGGCAAAGCTCAACTCTGCCTCGCGCAGCATCTTGATGACCGTCTGCAGGTCGTCTTTGTTCTTCCCGCTCACGCGGACCTGGTCGTCCATGATCTGGGCCTGCACCTTGAGCTTGGTATCCTTGATCATTTTCGCGATGAGTTTGGCGTTCTCCTTGTCGATGCCGACCCTGAGCTTGATGATCTGCCGGACCGTGGTGTTGGCGGCGGGTTCAACGGTGCCGTAGTCGAGCGCCTTGATTGGGACACTGCGCTTGATAAGCTTGCTCTGGAGAATGTCAACGACGCTTTTGAGCCTAAACTCGTCGTCAGAGATGAGCGTGAGCGTCTTCTCTTTCTGGTTCAGCCCGATGGAGCTTCTGGAGCCCTTGAAGTCGTACCGCTGTCCAATCTCCTTGCGTGCCTGGTTGATGGCGTTGTCAACTTCCTGCATGTTGACTTCAGAAACGATGTCGAATGAATTGGTTTCGGCCATGGATCAAGTCAAAAGTGAAAAGGTCAAAAGGAAAAACTAACGGAACTTAAGATGCATGAATGCATGGAGGAAGATCTTCAGCATCTCCCACCGCGGGTGCTTTGTTTGAACGACGTACTGCTGCCGGATTTCCTTTTGCAGCACGCTGTCCCGTGTGATGATCTGAACCGTAAGAGGATGCATGGTCAACTCCAGTTCTCTGTGACTCGTTTGGTGATCTTGACGTTGCGCCTGCCAAGCTCGGCAATCATCTTATCCCCGGGCACGCACAGTTCGGGGGGGAGAACACCTTTTGTCTCGATAACACCGTGTGCGAGCATCTGGGCAATGATGGATGTGGGAAACGCCGTCGTGCGCATCATCGCTGTCATCTTCGTGGCCTCATCATAATAATCCACAAACTCATACACAAGCATTTTCTCCGCATTATCCTTGCGTCCGGTGATTGTTGCCCGAGCGACAACGAGATCCGTGCCGCCATGGTCGAGCTTCTTGCGCAGCAGGTCGGCGAAGAACTCGCGGTTGGTCTTCACGCTGCCGCCCACCATCATGGGCTCATTTGTGGCGAAACCCAGGTCGAGGAGTGTCTTGAACTTTTCACAGTGCCCCTTATAGCGGATGGTCTTGTAGTCCAGGCTCTTCACGCGGCCCTTGAGTACCTGGGCGAGTGTTGAAAGTCCGCCGGAAGTGTTGAACGCTTCCAGCATGCCAATCTCCCTGAATTCGATCTCCTCAAGGTCGGACATGGGATCGATATGCATGAGCTTGCCATCCCTGATGACGGCCGCCTTCTCGACATATTCGTTAATGAGCCCCTCTACGGAAAAGACGATCTGATAGTAGAGGGGGGGACGCGGGTGCCGCGGCAATCCACCCACCCGGAGGAGGATCGAGTCCAGCTCATCGAATTCTTTTGCACCTTCCATTGTTAGAATATTGATGAGGCCCGGCGCGAGGCCGCAGTTGGGGATAGCCGTGATGCCTTTCAGCTTTGCATCCTCATCAAGCGTCAACTGTTTGTTCACGACGTCGTCGTTACCACCGAGGTCGCACACATGCACTCCGGCCTGGATAGCGGCTTTGGTGATCTGGTAGTTCACCGAGTAGGAAACGGCGCTAATGACAGCGTTGTTTCCTTCGAGCGCCTTCACAAGGTCTTTTTGAGAATTCACATCGAGCCGGACCGGTCTGACGCCTGGCCCGATTGCCTTGGCGGTTTGTGTGGCCCGCTGAAGGTTAATGTCGGCGACGACAACCTCATCGTTCGGATTACTGGCCGTGAGGTCGTACGCCGCAGCACTGCCCATCATCCCCGCACCAATTACAGTGTATTTCATCTTCGTGCCCTTCGTGGATCTACTTTAGAATTTCTCCTGTCTCGCGGCTCCAGAAGAGAAGATCCAGCTCGTCCATGGAAATGCCGAGGTGTTGGGAGAACGCCAGGAACTTCTTCTCGATCGTCAGATACCGCTTCGCCGTCAGCGTCTTCGGAAGCGTCCTGATAACGTTATGCCGCTTCAGGTTCTTCAGTATATGCCGGTCGAGTATCGCGAGGTTATGATGTCCGATGTTCCTCAGGAAGTGCGACGCCTCCTTCCACCCCAACCCTTTCACGTTCTTCACAAGCCACGCACGCAGATCGGGGCTTGCCTGTCCATCGGTGAGTGCCTCGGCGATCGTGGGATATTTCAGTTTGGCTTCTTTCAGATGTCTGCCCTTCGTGTTGTGAAAGCGGATGTAGAATTCCTTCTGATGAAGAAGCTCGGCAACATTCACTTCCTCATGAAAGAGATTCGCCGCTCTAAGTGTCTCCACTGCCTTGCCTGCATTCACAGCGCTCGATTGCGGAGTGAGGAGGCAGTACACAAGCTCGTAGAAGTACTCCTCCGGCCGCACTGAAGCGAACTCGACGAGACGGCGGCGGATCGCATCCTTGCGCCTCGAAAACTCCCTCTGTAGGTCTTCAACCCCAGTGTAGGATTTCTGCTTCATGCGAGTGAAATCAGACGTCCACTCCAGCGCCCG
>CAYHRX010000050.1:0-11688 GCA_964359075.1 uncultured Chitinophagales bacterium | reverse complement strand
AAATGGGGATTGCTTCGCTTCGCTCGCAATGACTACAATGTTTTTAGAGGTGCCCATACATAAAACTCGGTCTTACCAACAACAAGAGGAAATTCTATGAAAACTCTTTTATCGATACTTCTCCTGACCTATGCTGTTCCCTCGTTCGGTCAGTGGTCCGGTAATCCCGCAACGAACACGCCGATATGCATTGCACCCGACATTCAGGATTTGCCTCAACTTGTCTCCGATGGCATCGGGGGCGCAATCATTACCTGGCTTGATTGGCGGAATGGCCCTGGCGATATCTACGCTCAACGCATCGGGGCAAATGGATTCGTTCAATGGACAACCGATGGAATTTCTGTTTGCAGTAATGCAATCACACAGAACAGGCCAATGATGGTCTCAGACGGAACCGGAGGAGCTATTATTGTCTGGGAAGATCTTCGGAACGGCGGCGGTGTCAACGACATATACGCGCAACGAATCAACTCAAGTGGAGTTGCTCAATGGGTATCGAATGGAATTCCGGTTTGTACAGCAGTTGGAGCGCAAAGCCGCCCGATGATTGCAACCGATGGAGCCGGTGGAGCAATCATAACGTGGTATGACCAACGTACAAGCGGTCAATATGATAATTACGCTCAGCGAGTTAATGCAGGTGGTGTTGTTCAATGGGCAACGAACGGCGTCGCTCTTTGCCCGAACACCGCTTCTCAGATTGACCCGAAGATTATCGCCGATGGTGCAGGCGGGGCAATTGTTGTCTGGAAGGATAATCGAACCAATACCCAAACTGATATCTATGCCCAACGCATCAATGGAAATGGTGTTATCCAGTGGTCTACAAGCGGACTTGCCATATGCGTATTGAGACGACAGCAGTGGGCCCCTTCTATTGCACCCGATGGAAACGGCGGTGCGATTATCGCGTGGGCGGATCAACGTGATACTATCGCCATCCCCTTCACCGATGATATCTATGCACAACGCGTCGACTCCAGCGGGAACCGTCTCTGGGCACCGGATGGCGCAGCCATATGCACGGAACCCGGCGATCAAAGAGGTCCTATTATTCTTCCTGATGCAGGCGGGGGTGCAATTATTACGTGGTATGATACTAGGAACGGAAGCAGCAATCGTGATATCTACGCGCAACGCGTTGGACCTTTCGGTTTTGCCGTATGGTCGTCGGGTGGCGTTCCAATCTGTACGGCAGTCAACGATCAGGACTGGGCGAATCCGATCTCCGACGGGAATGGCGGCGCAATAATTTCATGGGAAGATGAACGGGCGGGAGGCAGCAATAGGCATGTCTACGCCCAACGTGTGAACGCAAGCGGCGCAGTTCAATGGGCGGCTAATGGAGTAGCTATCGGCACAGCACCGGGCTATAAAAGCTTTTCACAGATTCTTCCCGTCGCGACGGGCGATGGAATTATCACATGGGGTGATGAACGCAGCGGCAGCAACAATCGAAACATTTTCGCACAGCGAATCAACAACAACGGTACACTCACGAGCGTTCGTCTTTCCGAGCAGATTCCGGCATCGTTCTCATTGGAACAGAATTATCCGAACCCGTTCAACCCAACGACAGTAATCCAATTTTCTGTAGGGACGTATGGCCATACGTCCCTACGGGTGTATGATATTCTTGGGAGAGAAGTGAGAACGCTGGTGAATGAGAACCTGAGCGCCGGCAGCTATAGCGTTACGTTCAATGCAGAAGGTTTGTCGAGCGGGGTGTATCTCTCCCGCCTCACGTCGGGAGGGTTGTCTCTCTCCCGAAAACTGTTACTCACAAAATAACATAAGGTGTTTTATGAAAACGATGATCTCCATTTTCGCTCTTGCAATTTCGCTTTCCGCGCACGCACAGTGGTCAACCGACCCAACGGTCAACAATGCCATTTGTACGGCGACGGGGGATCAATTCCTTCCCACCATCGTCAGCGACGGCGCAGGCGGGGCGATTATTACGTGGTATGACGGACGCGGCGGCATCACCGACATCTACGCGCAGCAAATCAACGCGAGCGGGCAATTGGGTGTGGTGACGAGCGTAGAAAATCTCTCGAGTGCAACGCCTCAAGAATTCCATTTGGATCAAAACTATCCTAATCCATTCAACCCATCCACTACGATTCGTTTTGATGTCCCTGTTGCAACGCATGTGAGTGTTGAGGTGTTCAATATGATTGGCGAGAAGATGACGACGCTTGTCAACGAAGTGAAGCTGCCGGGTCGATACAGGGTTCTCTTCAATGGTGATGGAATGCCGAGCGGGTTGTACTCCTATCGCCTGAGGACAGAAGGATTTGTGTCGGTCGGACGGATGGTCTTGATGAAGTGACGCCTAACGTCGTTGCGAGCGGTGCTGATTCTTGTCGAGGTTACGACGGTCTCAATGGTCGAAGGTTCAGCCGGCGGGTCTCGGAAGGCGCAATTTCTCCTGTGCCTTCTTTGTTTTTCCATGACAGATAACTGGTCCTCCATACATTACAACCTGATGAGATGAGGGATTCCTCACGTAAAGTTCTATTCATTGCGACAGTGGTTTCGCTCAGCGTGTTGGGTTCTACCGCATTGGGCACAGAGATGAAGCGGCCCTCTCTCTCTCAATCAGTTCCTGCCATCGTCTTTGTCTCTCGTAATCCCGTTCCTGCTTCCGATCCGCGAAGCGCAGGGGCCATCCCCGGTTTCGGTCCTCAGTTCCGCACTGTCATTGTCGGTGGGAAGCTGATGCTGCGGAAGCCAGACGGGTTGGTACGAACGATTGTCGGTAGTGTCCGTCTGTTCGATGTTGCTGACCCATGTGTGTCATGGGATGCGAAGACGGTTGTGTTCTCCGGGGTCGTTCATCCCGATAGCAATTGGAGAATCTACCGGGTGCGCGTGGACGGAAGCGGATTCAAGCAACTTACATTCACTGACCGGAAACTTGATCTCACTCAGTTTGGCGCTGCAGCTTCTGCGTTCACCCGTTACGATGACTTTGATCCGTGCTGGCTGCCCGACGGTCGCATCGTGTTCGCCAGTACGCGACATCCTTCGATGGCAAGCATCGATCAAGTTCTCACAAGCAACCTCTATGTCATGAACGCCGATGGTTCCGGCCTGCATCGCATCACGAGCGAACGCAACGGCGGGGAAGAGCCGACGATCGACCCACTGACAGGAAGAGTCGTGTTTGCTCGGTGGTGGGTAAACCTCGACCGTCCGAGCAACATGACCCGTGAAGGTCTTGCGCGTGAAGATCGGCTCGCGCTCACGAACGACATCGCCAACATCTGGCACGCAATGTCGGTGAATCCCGACGGCAATCTGCTCAAGCTGTATGCGGGTTTTCCCAGGACTCGCTACGGAACCCAGACGTACAAGCCTTCGGTCATGATGGATGGGAAACTCCTCAGCACCTTCAGCCCGCGCACTTCGTTGACTCCTGCAATCGGGGGCACAGGCATTCGCTGGTTTGAACAAGGTGCTGACTATGAACACTTTGTCGTCGGTGTGAAGTCGGATGAGTCGTTGAGGATGGCGACGATCATCACGCCCCCATTCGCCACCGATCCCGTGCAGCTTTCGAAGAACTCCATCCTCTTCTCCTATTCGACTGACGGCAAAGACTACGGAGTGTACGCCTGCGCTCTCGATGGAGGGAGGATGCAGAAGGTGATTGATCTCCCCGGAACACTTGAGCTTGAGCCGCAGGTTGTCACGGCTCGGCGCGTGCCGCCGAAACTCAAGGATGAATACCCGGCGATACTCTCCGAGCTGCCTCCTACACAAGATCCGAGCACGTACTACATCAACGATGCGTTCCGGTTCGACTGCATGAACATCTTCACGAACGGCGCCGTTGACGAGCCCATGCCGGATGCGCCCATCATCACCACCGGAGCAAAGATCCGGTTCTTTCTGAATTCGCAGCGCCAGAACTCCAGTGCCCCAGACCCATCCATACTTATCAAGACCGCGAACGTCTCCACAAAAGGGGGAGTTCATGAGCCGGATGCGCCGGCCGATGTTCCGCTGTTTGAGCAGATCATTGACAGCTCGGGAAAGGTTCTGCAGACCTCCAGCGGAGGATTTGCACACGTTCCGGGGATGAATTACGAGCGGATCGGTGGTGGGACGAAGTGTGTAGGTTGCCACGTCGGCCATTCAGTGCTGACCGTTCCAATCAATGCCACGTTGGCCGAATGGTTCAATGCCGCCACCTCTGCAAAGGCCACCGGTTCTTCGTTCTTTATCAACGCACACGGAAAGCCCCTTGTCGCTCAACGCATTGTGGACAGGCAGGCCCGCACGGGCGGGGACTCGGTGATTTGGGTCGCCAATGAAGCTGAGGGGGCATCGGTGACCCTGACCTGGGACACCCCGATTGAAGTCCGTGAGTTCGTTTTGTATGGCATCAGCCCCGACAAAGCCTCAGGCACAACTATTCACGTGCATGATTCAGAAATATTTCTATATTATATGTCCAATGAAGTCGGAAGGATCAATTCCACCGGCAGTATCCGACCTGAAGGTACACGGGTTGCTCTCCCCAGAACACGCATTGATTCAGCGAAGATCGTTGTAACCAAGTTCTTTGGCACAGTCTACCATCGCCGGCTTGCGGGTTTGGCCGAGGTTGAGACGATAGCAAGAATACACTAAACACTTCACGTCCACATTTGGAGAAGCAGTATGAGCAAAGCCTTGGTATGTCTTTTCTTGATTATCGTCTCTGCGTTACAGGCGCTTGGCGATGGGTTCTACAACGTCCACTCTCCCAACGGCGTTGATGTCTGGGCGGTGGGGAACGCCGGTCTGGTTTTCCACTCGTTCGATGGGGGGGTGACTTGGTCGAGTTCCACACAAGGTGCAACAGCCCTCCGCGCGGTCTATGCCATGAACTCCAACGTGTGGATCGTTGGCGACAACGGAACATGTCACTCTTCGACTGACGGCGGCAACACATGGACCAACCAGACGCTTGCCGGCGGCGCTACTCTCAGATCAATCGCATTTGCAAATACCCAAACCGGATGGATCGTCGGCGACGGCGGCGCCATCATGAAGACCACCAACTCCGGCTCCAACTGGAGTTCCAAAACCTCCAACACTTCACAGCAGCTTAACTCTCTCTCGTTCTCCAATCTCCTGACTGGCTACGTGGCAGGTTCAGCAGGCACATTGCTGAAGACGACAGACGCCGGTGAAACATGGAGCAGTATCTCCCAGCCTGGTTGGACGAAAGATATCCTCTCCGTCAGTGCATCGGGCCAGACCGTGTATGTGTCGGGCACCGATGAGTTCTGCTACAAGAGCACTGATGGCGGCGCGTCATGGACGAAGCTGGATTTCAGGACCGACACACATTCCGATGTCAACGGTGTTTGTGCCGTCTCTTCAGCTACCGCATGCTTTGTGGGTGGCGGCGGTTTCATTCGCAGCACGACGGACGCCGGAGCGACCTACAACTTCGGCATTCACCAAATGCACGCGAAGCTGAACTCTGTGTTCTTCTTCAATGCGACGAACGGGTGGGCATGCGGTGAGAAGAACAACGCCGTTCTTCGCACAACCGATGGAGGGGCAACCTGGCAACTGCCGCAGGGCACAACCGTGACTTATCAGTGGGTGCAGAAGTTTAGCGCCGGCTCCATTGGCAACACGTTCTGTGTTAACCCGTGGAACAAGAACATCATTTATGTGGTCATGGGTAGCGCGGTGTACAGAAGCATTGATCGTGGTGAGACGTGGGCACAGATTTCCACGATATCGACCGGCGGATCTTCTTGGTCGTTCTATGTCTCATCCAAGGATACGAACATTTGGATTGCGGCAACATCTGGTGGCGGAAAGGGCGTCCGGCGAACGACCAACCACGGCGCAACTTGGACGACGACGCTCCTGCGCAACTTCACCAGCTATGGTATGCCTCTTGAGCAGGACCCCGATCATCCGGATACCGTGATCTTCGCTGCCGAAGGTACAGGCAGTGGGCCTGACGGAATCCTGTACCTGTCCAAGAATTTCGGCGCCACGTGGGATACGCTTGCCCGGACGAACTTCAGAAGCCCGTGCGATGTCGTGATCGTTCCCGATAGCACGACTCTCTGGTACGTCGGCGACGGAGTTACAGGGAGTGGCCAGGCGCGGATGTGGCGTTCAACAGATTATGGGCTGAACTGGACTTCGATCTACTCGACCTCTGGGTCGGAGATTCCGATGATCAGCGTGAGCCGCCTCCGGAAGACGTGGGCGTACGCGACGGCGTGGGGCTCGGGTGGGTTCAACAAGACAACGAACGGAGGTTTGACCTGGCCGGTGATTGCATCGACAGGCTCCACGTGGGGTACTGATGTTGCGAAGGACGACCCGAACGTTGTCATCTATGGGACCTATGGCGGGAGTACTTCCTACATTTCAACGAATGGAGGTGCGAGCTTCACTTCGTCACCACTGAGCGGCTCAAACTCTGCCATTCTTGCGTACGACCGCGGAACCATCCTTGCGCATCAGGCCGGAAACGGTGTCTGGAAGTACAACATCACCTATACGGTACCCACAAGTAACGCGCAGACGATCACCCTGATTTCGCCGGACGGCGGTGAGAACTGGTCGTACAATTCTGTACACAACATTACGTGGTCCGCGGGCAGCATAGCCAATGTCAGGATAGAATATAAGACGAGTCCCGGAGGTCCGTGGCAAGTGATCGCCGCAAGTGTCCAGGGAACGCTGGGCAGTTATGCCTGGACGATCCCAAATGCGCCAACAACCCAGGCGCGTGTGCGAGTGAGCGATGCGTTTGACGCTTCGCCATTTGATAGCAGCAGTGCGGATTTCTCGATTACAGTAGCGGGCATCTCAACGACACCGTCTTTGGCTTTTGGAAACGTAGGTGTCGGCCAAACGCGGCGCGATACAATCCGCATAACGAACACAGGAACCGGTCCTCTCGTTGTTACAAGTGTGTCAACGGGGACGACCTATTTCACTCCTGGTCGTACGTCGTTCACTGTTGCTCCGGGTGCCTCGGATACGCTCTCGGTAGCTTTCCGTCCGACCGCGCTTCAGGGTTATCTTGATACGCTCCGCATCGTCAGCAATGCGGTTGGGAGCCCAACCCGGATTCCGCTCAGCGGTACCGGGACTAATGTCGCGACCGTTTCCGTTCTCGTCCCGAATGGCGGCGAAGTCTGGCGTGCCGGGACAGTCCACAACATTACCTGGTCTTCCAATCTGGTGAGCCAGGTGAATCTCTACTACAGGAACATCCCGGGAAACAATTGGCGCACGATTGCGGCAAATGTTCCGGCGACACCGGCATCATATCCTTGGGCAGTTGCCAACTCTCCGGGGCAGGCACTCGTCCGTATCGTCTCCTCGAGCGATGGGACATTGCTGGATGAGAGCGACAACCCGTTCACGATTGAGGCGCCAACGGCCGTTATCGAACTTGGCGGCGTCCCAACGAGCTACGAGCTTGCACAAAACTATCCGAACCCATTCAACCCGATCACGCAGATCATGTACGGTGTGCCGAAGGATGGTCATGTGTCACTCACGGTGTACAACGCTCTTGGCCAGGAAGTCATTCGGCTCATGGATCAATACCAACCGGCAGGACGCTATGCTGTGCAGTTCTCTGCAACAGACGGCAAAGGTGCGGTTCTCTCCAGCGGACTCTACTACTACAGCCTCCGCGCAGGAGAGTTCGTCGAAATCAAGAGGATGCTCTTGGTGAAGTAAGCTCCATCAACAACCCTGTCCGATTACCATTGTGAAGGCTGAGGGAAGCGAGGTTGCTTTTCTCAGCCTTCTCTTCATTACGACGGGCCATTCCGTGCAGTACGGTGTTGCTCTTGACTCAAACTTTCATTTTCTTGACGGGGTTGTTGTGTAATACGAAGCCATTGGAGAACGAATGAACACAAGGGTTATCGGCTCAGTATTGTTCATTGCGGCGGGCGTGTTTTGCGGGTTTAAGCTGCTGTATTCGACCGGCATTGTCGGGATGACGAAGAAGCCTAATCATATCCTCGCTGTGCCGGGGTGCATTTGTCATGACGACACAGCGAATACGTCAATCCGTGTCTGGGTTAACGGCCCTGATAGTGTTCTGGCAGGAGCACAGGCATTGTATTCAATCAGTGTAGCCCGGCCTGGTAATATCGCCGCGGGCTTCAATGTTGCTGCGTTCTTCGGTTCACTTGGCATTACAGATAGTGTTGGGACTCAGTTGCTTCCCGGCGGCGATGACACCCTGGAGCTGACTCATACGGAGGCCAGACTCGCCGGCGGGCGTGATACAATTTCCTGGTCATTCTCCTACCGCGCCCCATTCACCATCGGGCAGATCGACACTCTCTACGTAAGTGGCAATACCGTTGACACGAGTTTTGACCCGACAGGCGATCATTGGAACTTTGCAGAGTACTTCTTGGTACGCGTGGTTAGACCCACGAGTGTCCAGGAGTGGCCCGTCGTTCAATCCTTCCGCCTGGCGCAGAACTATCCTAATCCGTTCAATCCCAGTACGGTCATCCGGTTTGAAATGCCTGTTGCGGGGCAAGCGTCTCTTGCTGTGTTTGACATGATGGGAAGGAAAGTGAGAGAGCTTGTCAATGGGTACATGAGCTCTGGGACCCACGAAGCGATATTCGTTGCAGAGGGAGATCGGGCAATCTCCAGTGGTGTGTATTTGTATCAGCTTGTTGTGCAGCCTTCGGGCTCTCAAGTGCCCTTTGTGGCGACCCAGAAAATGTTGTTGTTGAAGTGACGCTTCGATACCGAGGCGTTTGGGATCTTGCATGGTCCACAAGCCCCCTACCGTGAACGGGGGCTTTTGTGTAATGCTCGGCCCGTCCGCGGTGTAGTTTATTGGGACCGTCCTTGGCGCGCTTGGTCTGCGACTGTGACTGGCTATTGCTATGAGACTCGCAGCTCTCTCGAAATCCTGAGGAGCTCGCTCACAAGATTGGCTTTGGAAAAGACGGGGATAGTGTGCTCTCTGATATGCTGTTCGAGAGCGTGGTCGGTGATTGAACCTGTCATGAAGACAAAGGGGATGTCTTTCGTTTTCGGATTCTCAAGAACACGCGAGTGAAGTTCCGATCCATTCATCTCAGGCATGTCGAAATCGGAGATGATGAGTGAAGGGGTTGCCGTAGTAAGGGTGGACAGAGCCACTGCTCCGTTTGAGGCCGTGATGACTTCGATCTCCTGTGCCGCAAAGATATCGCTCACCAAGTCAAGGTACAGGGGGTCGTCGTCGACCACAAGAATAGTTTTTGGCATTCGAGCGCTAAGATGTCCTGCAAAAATATAGGAACACAATCTCCAGTTGTCAACGAAAAAGATTAGCGAGCGCCTCGCAGATAATTTGGTACACCGATGTGTGTGCACGCCAAGTTTGGGCTTCGCCAATGTTAGGTTCAACAAGAAGAAGGTATAATGTGCAGTGACGTTCTTTGAAGCTATATTGCTTGGTCTTATTCAAGGACTGACAGAATTCCTCCCGATCAGCAGCACTGCCCATCTCACGCTTGCAGGGAAGTTGATGGGCTTGATCAATTCGCACACGCCCGGAGCCTGGACCGAATTCATGGCGATCGTCCAGATGGGGACGCTGGCGGCAGTCGTTGTGTACTTCTCCCGCGATCTGTTCAACATTATGGGCGGCGTCGTCATCGATATGCGAAGCCGGTTGGGTGGCACACTGCCCGATACGGTATCCGATGATGCACGCACCGGGTACTTTGTCCTGATCGGGACGGTGCCCGTTGCAGTTACAGGGTTACTCTTCAGCAAAGGAATTCACGGACCGTTTACGAAGAGCACTCCGGTGATCATTGCCAGCCTCGTTGTGCTCGCCGCGCTGTTGTGGCTGGCGGAAAAAGTCGCCAGACATGTCCGGACACTCAGCAACCTCACAACAATGGATGCAATCGTCGTTGGCGTTGCCCAGGCTCTCGCATTGATTCCCGGCTCATCCCGTTCCGGCACAACCATCACAGCTGGCTTGTTCCTCAACTTCACACGCGAGGCAGCAGCCCGCTTTTCATTCCTGCTGAGCATTCCGGCGATCCTTGCGAGCGGGGCGTATGAGCTCCTGAAACTCGATGGAGAAGTCGCCCAATTCGGCTATGGGAATCTTGCCATCGCAACACTTGTCGCCGGTGTCTCAGGCTACATGGCAATCACATGGCTGCTCAAGTTCCTCTCCAGAAATTCCACCATGCTTTTCGTATGGTACCGCTTCGCCCTTGGCCTGGTGCTCGTGTTGTTGTTGCGCTTCGGCATGATTCAACCCTGACGGCTTCATCCATGCTCTCGACAACTCGTGAAGTCACCACAGTGGCAATGCTGACTGCCGTGGGGATCGCGTTGTTTGTCATCGAATCCTTCATTCCTGCTCCGTTCCCCTTTCTGAAGATCGGCTTCGCGAATATCTCTTCTGTCATCACATTGTTCCTGCTTGGCGCACCCCAGATGTTCATGGTGGTGGTTCTACGCGTGGTCGTGGGCTCGATCCTTGTCGGTTCGGTCTTCACCCCTGGTTTCTTACTCGCCATTTCCGGAGGTTTGACTTCGGCTCTTGCAATGGGCTTGGCAAAAGGTCTGACGAAGAGCGCATTCAGCCCGGTCGGGATCAGCATGATTGGATCACTCACTCACGTTGTTGTGCAGTTGCTTCTGGTGATGCTCCTGTACGTTCAGAACCCAACGCTCCTGTTCCTTCTTCCGCTCTTGTTGCTCTCCGGCGCCATCGGCGGATTCGTGGTTGGTTGGATCTCACTGCGCTTGTTGCCGCTGATGCGTTCCCTTCGCCTTTACCGTGGATGACTTCTTTGTTGTTCTCATGATTTTCTGTATCTTCTGCCGTGCGGATATGATGCCCGCTTATGACATTGGCTGACAGGATATTGATTGCAGCAGTCGCCGGGTTGATTCTGGCAAGTTACGCTTTCGTCGGTGCGTATGCGATGCAAGGCAGCATTGTAACGATTCAGGTGCATGGAAAGACGGTGCACAAGGCAACGCTGAGTGAGACCCGGAGTATCTCCGTTCAGGGCTCTCACGGACTGGTGACGGTCGAAGTTCGGGATGGCAAGGTTGCCGTTGTGAAGGCCGAATGTCCAAATCATGTGTGCGTCAGAACGGGCTGGCGCTCGCATGCCGGCGAAGTGATTGTATGCGTGCCTAACGCGACAGTTGTCCGCATCGTAGCAGACCAGCAGGGGGGGGTTCGAGCAACGACAGGTTAGCGATGTTGCTATTCATAGCACGTGCATTTCTTTTCTTTCTTTCTGCCTCCGTCGCCACGTCACTCTTCTCGTGTAAGCCTGCTGCACATCCAGCAGTCGTCCGCCAAAGTGCGGCGATGAACACATACGTCACTGCTACGATCTACGACTCGGAAGTCAGGTCCGAAGTAGCGAACATGTGGATTGACTCCGTGTTTGCTGAAATCCGTCGCGTTGAAGAGATGGCGACAGACTACAACGATACGAGTCAGGTCGGACGGATCAATGCCCGTGCAGGAGTCGATTCAGTAGAAGTCTCAGATGAGCTGGTCTCGCTGTTGCGTGAGGGCATTCGCTACGGTGCAGTTTCCGATCATGCATTCGATATTGCGGTCGAACCGATTGTCAAGGCGTGGGACTTTCTTGCCGAGAATCCGCACTCGCTGTCAAAAGAAAAGAT
>CAYHRX010000049.1:0-11807 GCA_964359075.1 uncultured Chitinophagales bacterium | reverse complement strand
AAGCAGGTGTACCTGGGCAAGCTGCAGCATTGTCTCCGCAAGCCCATGGGAGTCATCCATCTCTGCATATGATCTGCGGGCCCCTTCCCATTCTTGAAGTGCTTTCTCGTATTCCCCTTCGACAAAGCACACTTCACCAAGGTTTGTGAAGACATACGCAAGCCCCTGCTTCGATTCAAGTCTCGAAAAAATGGATCGGGCTGTGGCATAGAACCTCTTCGCCTCCGGGTACCGCTTAAGCTTGTAATGGGCGATCCCCAGGTTGTTCTGTATCTGAGCTTGTTGATGCAGCGTGCCATGTTCCTGGCTGACAGTGAACGACTTCTGCCAGTACTCAATTGCCGTCTCAGTGTCGCCTTTGGCGCTGAAGACATTGCCGACGTTCATCATGGCATCGGCAACCTTTGCAAACTGCTTCGTCTCGAAATAGATCTCCATTGCTTTCTGGAAATACACCACAGATCGGTCGAAGAGATCCTGGAAGAATGTAGCAATGCCAAGGTCAGTGTAGATTGAGGCGGCGAGTCGTGGCGCCTGAAGTGCTTGAACGCGGTCAAGCTGCGCCATGCTTGCACGTTCCGCTTCCACAAAGTTCCCCAGGGCATTCTCAATCCCAACGAGTTCCTGCTGAAGTTCCAGTTGCACCAACCTGTCATCAGAATCGGCCAACGCTGCTGTGATGTTGTGTTTTGCGTCTTCATGTTCACCAAGCCGCAACTGAGCAAGCCCCGCGACTCTAAAGAGACGAGCCCGTTGTGAGGCGCTCATACCCGCCTGCCGAGCCAGGCCTGTGGCTTCGTTTGCAGCTTCCCGATACAAGCCGCCATAGAAGATTGCCTCTGAGCACTTCACCTTCAGGTCGTTCTTTGCGGAGGAATGCCCGTCGGGATGGTGACTCAACGCCCTGCCATACAACTCGATGGCATGTTGAAAGCCACCCAAACGCAACGCCTCATCTGCCGCCGATTCAAACCAGCATGAGCTTTCGGTGAGTTTCCCACTGCCGACGAATTGATAACCCAACTCCTCGAGATCAACGAACGAGCGACCACCGGGAAGCTTTTCAAGTGTGGAAGCAATGAATGAATGGACATCTTGACGTGTCTCAGCCAGTGAGGCATACACAATGTCTTTCAACTTTGCATGGCGGATAGAGACATGCTGCCGTGCGTCAGACTTCACGAAGCCTTCCGCTTCGAGCATGGACACATATTCACGTACACGTTGTCGCTGAAATGGCAAGAGCTCCTGAATTGCCTGAATTCCGGGCGGCGAATGGAAACACGCCAAGACTTCCAGCAGCAGCTGGCGCTCACGAGTGAGGCTCTCATATCGACGTGCAAGAAACTGATCAAGACCGCGGGGTAATTGGCTTATGCAACGACGGACTTCGTCCCGGATTTGGGCCGGCTCCGTCGGTACCTTCATCGGCAGAAGCATACTCACAGAATGAAGTGCTTCGACGATGAGCAGCGGCGTCCCCCCATACAGATCATAGAGCGCATTCCCAATTGCTTGTCCAAGGGTCTGAGGAGAGAAGACCGATTTGCTCATCTCACCGACTTCTTCCATCTCGAGTTCACGCAAAGGAACTTGTCGCGCAGAGACTTGCACAGAACCTTCCTCGCGTCCCGAGAGCAGCAATAGTATTTTGCCAACCTGCGCATCACGTGCAACGACTCTGAGCACCTCAAGTGATTCTGAATCGATCTGATCAACATCATCTGCAACAACAACAAAAGGTGCGAGAGAAGAACTCAGGTTGACGAACCTGGCAAGCACCTCAGTGAGTTTCTCCTTTTCTTTTGTCCATTCGGCCAACTGCCCTTCAGCCTTTCCCTGGTCAATGCTGGCAAAGAGCTCCGCGTGCTTTTCCACCAACCGGGTTCCATTACCTGAACGCGATAGCATTTCTGCACGGAGGGACAACAATAACGGGCGGATGGCATTGAACGGCATATCCGATTGGCCGCCGCCAACTTCAAACACGGGAATATCATGTGACCTTGCATGCCTCGCAACTTCACCGAGCAATGCGGTCTTCCCGATCCCCTCTGGCCCCGAAATCATGAGTACAACGCCGCCGCTCCCAGTCGGAGTTTTGCCGAGGAGCTCGATCTCGGTTTGGATCGTCCCCTTCTCAGAAGTCCGTCCGACGAACCGGGGTTTAGAGGACAACTGCATGAGCGCCCTGCTAGCGTCGGCCTCCTCTGCCATGAGTGACCGCGCTGCTGCTTCCGCTGACTCAAACCGTTGAGTTGGATCTTTCTGGAGGAGTCCCCTAAGAAGTGGTGCGAATCTTGAGTATTCAGGAAGAATACATCGGGAGAATGTCACGTCCTCTGTCAACACCACCTTAATCAGATCCACAGGATCGGCAGCTTCGAACGGGCAATGGCCTTCGACAAGATGGTAGAACGTTGCACCGAGAGAGTAGAGATCAATTCGATGATCAAACGGCTCATTCCTGAGAAGCTCGGGCGCGGTATAGTGCAGCGTGCCCCGAAGCGAGAACTCAAGTCCGGAATCCTGCCTGATGCTGAATCCAAAATCGGTAAGCTTCAGCAGAGGCAGACCGTCTTCTCCTGCCTCGCCCAGTATGACAAAGTTTTCCGGCTTCACGTCGAAGTGGATGACACCTTGGCGATGAATGTACGAAAGGACTGCCAACGACTGAATGACAAGAGAGTGGAGATGCTGCGCCCGGATCTGATCATCAGCGATGGCTTCACACCACCGAAGGGCGTCCAGCCCCTCTATGGATTCCATCGTAAAGAACCGACGCCCCTCCAACGCGGGCTGCTCCGTGGAGCGCACAAGTCCGAAATCAAATATCCTCACCAGGTTGGGATGGCGGAGGGTAGCAAGGATGGCCACTTCATTTCTGAACTGTTCGTCTGCACCGGGATCCGAACGGTCCTGCGGATGGAGAACCTTCATCGCACACCGCTGACGGTGTTTGATAGTGTCTTCAACAAGGAAGACTTCGCCGGTTCCTCCTTCTCCGAGTTTCTTCAGGATGTCGTACCGATGATTAATCATGACTCTCTTCTGGAGTCGACTGCAATGCCGGATTGCGCAGCGTTTGCCGATCGCTCACCAAATGCGTGAGCACACACGATTACTGTCGCCAAGCAAATGCCAGGAAACAATCCCACCCACCATGCTGAACCCAAATAACCGGTCGCCTCCCCAATCATGTTTCCCCAGCTCGCGGTCGGAGGCTGGATGCCGAGACCGAGAAATCCCAGTGCAGCCTCTCCGAGGGCCGCATTTGCAAACTGGAGCACTGCAGAAGTCCAGATCACCGAGCGGAGATTGGGAAGCAAATGCCGCAAGATGATTCTCCACCTGGAGACCCGGAGGAGTTGTGCCGCAAGAACAAACTCCCTTTCTCGAAGCGTGGCAACCTCGCCTCTTACCACTCTCGCAATTCCCATCCATCCTGAAGCAGCCAGAACGAGGACGACGGTCGAGACTGACTGGCCCACGAACGCGATAACACCGATTACGAGGAAGAGGCTTGGGATGGCAAGAAACAAATCCGTGAGCCGCATGAGAACAGAGTCTACCACGCCACGCCACATGCCGGCAACGAACCCAATCGACGCTCCAATCAGCACGGCACCGAGGGCTGCGAGCGCTCCGATCCCCAGCGAAATCCTCGTCCCGAAGACGACGCGGCTGAACACATCCCGCGCATTGTCATCTGTGCCAAGCAGAAAAATGAACGTGGAACCGGCTTCGGTGCTGGTACCTACCTCAACGCTTCGGTTCAGGAGATAATTATTGGCACGGACAAAGACTCTTTCCAAATAATTCGCCGCAGCACCCACGCGTTGTTCATCAACTGATTCGTTTGCATAGCCAATCGAAAGCGGCGGCAGTAGTCGCGCGGTTACCAGGTTTCCCTGGATGTTGGGACCTACGGGAGCAAGGAACGGAGCCACAAGCGCGACATAGACTGCTGTGATAAGAAGGATTGTTGCCCACTGTTGAGATCGTTGAACATCCCCCGATATCCATCCTTTCAACAAGCGTGAACTACTGCCCGGCCGCCGTTTGAGAAGAGAGAAAGTAATCCATGCTATCGTCGCCACCCACACGACTCCGGCGATCCAGTACTCGACAAGAGAGGGAAACCAGAAAGCCTCAAACGATCCCGGCTTGCTCAACGTGATCCCGCACCATGAAACAAAGGATAGAATGCTGTTAACAATCAGTCGGTGCTGTAACCATGTGACTATCGCAAAGAAAGCAGCCAGGAGAATAAGCGTGGCCCGTTTCATGAATGCTTCTCCCTACGCGAGACGGATTCGTGGATCAATCCACGCGTTGAGCATGTCCGCAGCCAGGTTCGCTGCAACTACCACCAAGCCTCCAACAATGGTGCAACCGAGAATAAGCGGATAATCCCGGGCAGAAATCGCCATCACCGCAATCCTCCCCATCCCCGGCCAGGAGAAGAGTGTTTCTGTTACGAGGACTCCGGTAAGCAAAGTTCCGATCTCGATGCCGAGGACCGATACGACCGGCCCCATGGAATTCGGAACCACGTATGAGCGGAAGACGGCTGTCTTTGGCAACCCCATACCCATTGCTGCAAGCACGAAGTCTTGAGTCAGCGTTTTGGCAATACTCGTCCGCAGGTAGCGCGCAATTGATGCGGCTCCCGGTATCGCAACGGTGAGTGCGGGGAGCGTCAAGTGCCTGAGCAAATCAATGAAAGCATCCCAGCCGCCGGCATCACTCATGCCCACGGAGTGCATCTGCGTGGACGGAAAAACTCCGAGCTGGAACGAAAAGAGGGAGAGAAGAACGATGCCGATCCAGAACGAAGGAAGCGAGTAGACCACCAGAGTGAGATTCGAGAGGAACCTGTCGAACGACGACCCGATTGCCGAAGCAGTGACCGTGACCAGGACAAAAGCGAGCACAACCTCAAGCAGCAACGCGGCGCCCCCCAGCACAACGGTGTTGGGGAATACCGTGAACAAAACATCCGTAACAGGTGCACTGTGTGAGAATGAGAAGCCCAAGTCTCCACGCAAAACCGACGCAAGCCATGAGACATATTGACCAGCAAGCGGGCGGTCGAGCCCGAATTGCGACCGCAACTGCTCGGCAATTGCGGGAGGAACACCGGGCGAGATGAAGACACTCGCAGTATCTCCGGGGAGAAGGCGAGAAAGAAAGAAGACAAGTGTCAGCAACCCGAACAGCATCGGGATTGCATGAAGCACTCTACGTATCAGGAACACGAGCAGCGACAACGTGGTTTCTGTGGTCTATGGAACAAGCCCCCCCTCTTAATCACGTTCCCGTCAGTTCTCTGCAACTGACTCATCGCCGTCGAGATGCCATTCCCACGCCCGGTGCGTTGTGCCAAGGATGCCGATACTCGTGCCACGCACACGCTTGTTGACCGCGACGATATTGTTGATCCAAAAGAGGAACGTACATGGCTGCTCTTCATGGACTATCACCTGGAACTCCTTCCAGAGCGACGCTCCGTCGATCTCCGCCTGAAGACCTTTCACGGCCGCAAGTATCCTATCAATTCGTTTGTCTCGAAATCCGGTCAAGTTGAACGGATACTTCTCCAGGTCAGAGCCCCACAGGTCATCGAGCTGCATTTGCAGCGGAACGCTGAAACCCGCGAGCCACGCATCATACTTCCGCGTTGTCACTTCCTGCCAGAACGTGCCCCGTTCCACCTGCTCGATCTTCATCTCAATCTTGAGGTCTTTCAATTGCTGCTGCACTGCCGTAGCAATCACGTTCCTCAACTGGTTGCCCGCCGGCAGTTTGAGTGCGAATGCAAACCGGAGGCCGTTTCTATCCAGCACACCATCGCCATCGGTATCGCGCCATCCCTCCTTTTCCAACAGGACTCGAGCTGCAGCTTTGTCGAATGGATGAGGCTTCAAGGTATCATTGTATGCCCATTGAAAGAGCGGCGAGATCCCTCCGAAAGCCTGTTGGCCATGCTTGCCGAGGTAGGCTTGGACAATCTCCTCTCTGTTGATAGCCATCGTCAGGGCACGACGCACTGCTGAAGAACCAAATAGCGCGTGCGGCCTGATCTTCTTTCCCTTCGACTGAAACGACTGCGGGTCGATGTTGTTCCATCCGATGAAATCATAGTCCCGGCCAGCTAAAGAAATGACTTCGACTGAAGAATTGTCTTTGAGCTTGTCCGCATCTTCAGGCCTGAGTCCGCCCACGACGTCGATCTCTCCTGATGCTGTTTGAGCAAGCCGTGAACGATAGTCCGGAATCACGCGAAAGATCAACTGCGAGAGTTTTCCCGGGTACGGAACGATGGAACTGCTGTTCGGTTGAAGCGTTGTTTCTTGAAGTGGCGTCCATTTGGCCAGGGCAAAGGGGCCACAGCCCACCGGAGATTTGTTGGCGGCATGAGTCCGAAGATCCTTGCGAGGAATACCTTCAAAGATGTGGGCAGGGATGATTGGCAACCCTACATCGAACATCTGGCCGGGATATGCTCTGGCGAAATGGAATACAACTGTGGAGTCGTTGAGGACTTCCACGCTTTTCGAAACATCAAGCTTGCCGTTGGTGAGCCGGAGTTTCTCCACCGCAGCCTGACGCACACTTGCAACATCGGGGTCACCGTATAACTCATACGTGAGCTGCACGTCGCGTGCTGTCACCGGCTTGCCATCCGACCACACGGCGCCAGTGAGCAGGTGAAAGACAATATCCCGTCCCTGATTTGTGAACTCCCACGAACGGGCGAGCAACGGCGAGTATCTGAGTTCTCCAGACTTCAGGTCGAAATCCGATCCCGCCAGAGCCGGAAAGACAAGGTCGTTGATTTCGCCGGCGGTGATGTCTTCCGCAAACAGCGGGTTGAAGCTGTCAATGTCGCCTTCAATGCCAACGACGACACCGACGCTCGTGTGTTGTCCAGACTTCTCCTCTCTTTTTGTCCCACAGCCAACAGCCACAATGCAGGAGATCAGGAAGACTGCCCGGACTATGCATGGCTTCATGGCATGAATATACCTAGCATTTATTCGTATGTCAATAGAAGATAGCGCCGCCTGCGATTTGAGTTTGACTTGGCTTTTGGATACTTTCACATCGATCTCATCATGGATTGACGCAGGTGAATCACCTCCTCGAAGTGCAGCATCTTTCAGCTTATCTCGGATCGGAGAGTGGCAGAAAGGATATCATTCACGATGTGAACCTCCACCTCGCCCGCAACGAAGTTCTGGTCCTACTTGGCGAAAGCGGAAGCGGCAAAACGGTTCTGAGCCGTACTCTTACCAGGCTCCTGTCTCCGGCATCTACTCTGCAAGTCGAAGGGTCAGTCATGTTCGAAGGAGAGAACCTGGTGGCACTTGACGAGGCCGGCCTTGCACGGTTCAGGCGAGAGAAGATACGATACATTTTTCAGGAACCCGCACAGGCGCTGAACCCGGTCACCAGAATCCGAACTCAGATGAGTTTTGCCCGGACTGACAATGCGGGCGATGATGACACTCTTATCGAAGTGCTTGGCAGAGTCGGGTTGGCCCAGGGCGCCGAGATCCTGGATCTGTACCCCTATCAACTCAGTATCGGCATGGCTCAACGAGTGCTGATCGCCATGGCCATCCTTCCACAGCCCTCGCTCCTCATCGCCGATGAACCCACAAGCGCCGTTGATGTCTCGCTCCGCTTCCAACTGGTCGAGCTATTGCAATCCATCCAGCACACAGAGAAAATGTCGATGATCTTCATTACGCACGATCTGGACATCGCCAGGTTCTTCGGCGACCGTATTGTCGTCCTGTACAGAGGAAGAGTAGTCGAGTCGGGGCCTCGTGATGCGTTCTTCAATGCGCCACTGCACCCGTATTCCCGATTGCTGATTGAGTCGCGACCGACACCCGGCAAACCGCTTTCTGCATCTCTCGGCCCGCCGGCCCCGGACCATGATCAATCCGAGACCGGGTGCAGGTTCCAGACACGCTGTCCGATTGCGAAGGAACAATGTAGACAGTCAGAGCCTGCTCTGGAGCGCACCGAAGAAGGAAAGGAGGTGCGATGCTTCTATTGGAAGTGAATAACCTCTCCTGCTCGATTCACCCACTGTTCGCGTTCAGGAGGAAAGCGAAACCGATCCTGATCGGGGCTTCGCTGGCAATCGAGGAGGGACAATCTGTTGCCTTGCTCGGAGGAAGTGGCAGCGGCAAGACGACGCTTGCAAAATGTATCACTGGATTACTGCAACCGGACGCTGGAACGATTGTCTTCAACGGAGTGAATATCTACCCGAAGGTGGCGAACCGAAAGTCTGTTGGGTTGGAGATGCAGATGTTGTTCCAGAGCGCAACTGCATCACTGGACCCCGCAATGATGGTGGCCGATTCGCTTCTCGAAGGCATTAACGCACGTGGAGAGGATACTCGTGAGGAACAACAGATGGAAACTGCTGGAGGCTTGCTCTCCTCAGTGGGGCTACAGAAAGAAGTCCTGGATCGATTCCCACATCAACTGAGTGGAGGCGAGCGTCAGAGGGTTGCGCTGGCACGGGCGCTTGCTGTTTCGCCACGTCTGCTCATTCTGGATGAACCAACGTCGGCACTTGATGCTCTGACTTCAGCACACTTGCTTGCACTCCTGAAGTCGCTTCAGGTCGAGCGGGGGTTTGCCATTCTCTACATCACTCACGATGTGCAGGCGGCGTTTTCATTGTGCGATCGAGCGGCGGTGCTTCACGGCGGGAGAGTTGTTGAGGAGGGAACAACGACGGATATTCTTGGCCGACCGAGACACGTGTACACAACTCAATTGTTGCGGGACAGCAGGCTCCTGCAATATCAGGATGTTGAAAAAGGAGGTTTGCCACAGAGTCACGGAGGCGCTGAGGAGAAGTAGATTTGGTTTTGACCTCTCTTCATCACATTCACTCTGTGCCTCGGCGCCTCAGTGGCCAAGAATTCTGTTTCTCAACACCCTGCTAGTTCCTCACCATCGCCCTCACACCTTCCACGGCCGGCTTCAGGAGGCGACTTTCTCGTTCGCCGATCTGCTGGCGCCACATGGCGTAGTAGAGCCCTTTCAACTCCAGCAACTCATCATGATGTCCGGACTCGACAATGCGGCCTCTCTCAAGCACCTAGATTCTGTCTGCATGCATGACTGTTGAGAGGCGGTGAGCAATAAGGATCGTAATAAGATCCTTCCTAACGGACACATCACGGATGGTCTCGGTGATTTCCTCTTCTGTCAGGGAGTCAAGCGAAGAAGTTGCCTCGTCAAACACGAGCAGGTTCGGGCGGCGGAGAAGCGCACGCGCAATCGAGAGCCGCTGCTTCTCACCTCCTGATACTTTCACTCCCCCTTCGCCAATCATGGTATCCAGCCCTTTGTCCGCACGCGCAAGCAGACTCTGACAGGCGGCCTTCTCAAGTACGTTCAGACATTCAGCATCGGTCGCCTTTGGGTTGACGAATAACAGATTCTCACGAATCGTACCCGAGAACAGTTGAGTATCTTGAGTGACAAACCCAATCCGCTCACGCAGCCTGTTGAGGTCGACCTGAGTGTCGGGAATGTCATTGTACAGCACCGCACCGAACTGTGGTCGATAGAGACCGACCAGCAACTTCACGAGCGTTGTCTTGCCAGAACCAGAGGGACCGACAAAGGCAACCGTTTCCCCCAGTTTGACATCAAAGGAAATCCCGTCCAGCGCCAACGTGTTCGCAGATTGATGCTTGAACCTGACGTTGTCGAACGAGAGCGTGTTGATGCCCATCAGGGCAATGGGGTTCTCGGGCTTGGACTCCTTTGGTGTGTTGAGGATGTCCTCAAAATTCTTCAGTGAGACCTCCGTCTCACGATAGATGTTGATGATGTTGCCAAGTTCCTGCAGCGGCCCAAAGATGAAGAACGAATAAATCCAGAGCGAGAAGAACTGTCCAAACGTGATTTCCTGTGAGAAAATCAGATAGAGCATGAGCCCGAGGATGGTTGTGCGCAGGAAGTTCACCGACGTTCCCTGGATGAAGCTCAGGCTGCGGATGTATTTCACCTTCTTCAGCTCCAGCTTCAGGATTTTGCCGGTGGTAGCATTCAGTCTCCCAATCTCCTGCTGGGCAAGCCCCAGGCTCTTGACCAGCTCGATGTTGCGAAGAGATTCGGTAGTCGATCCGGCCAGCGCCGTTGTTTCGGTGACGATGACCTTTTGGATGTTCTTGATTCGTTTGCTCAATGCAGAGCTCAGCATCCCCAGCAGCGGCACTGTTGCGAAGTACACCGGCGCAATCAGCCAATGGATGCTCAGCGCATACACCATCACAAAGATCACCCCGACGAGAGTTGTGAAAAGTACATTGATCGCAACGGAGATGAACCGCTCGACGTCCGTCCTTACCTTCTGGAGTTTGCCAAGTGTCTCGCCACTGCGTTGGTCTTCGAACACCTGGTATGGGAGTTCGAGTGAGTGTCCGAGTCCATCCGAGTAGATTTGGGCGCCCAGCCGTTGGGTGATGACGTTGATGAAGTAGTCCTGGAAGTTCTTCGCCACTCTCGATACGAATGCAACGCCCATCGCGGCAAGCAGCAACAGTCCCACCCCCTTGAAGAAGTCAGCCTGGGTGTATTTGGAATAGCTGAGTGCGTACTCGTCAATGATATATCGGAAGATAAGCGGGTCGAGGAGAGAGAACGTTTGATTGACCGCGGCAAGGAAGAGTGTAAGGAAGACGAGCTTCCAATACCGCCGGAGGTAGGAGTAGAGAAGTTTCATATTGATCTGGATTGTAAGAACGGGTTTAGTAACACCAAGAAGATAAGGATTCGCAGACTCAATTTCAGGTTTGGAAAACTACCTGAATCTCCGATTCGTGGTAGTGGGTCGGTTTCCTTTTGTTAGACCTGACAGTTTGGCGCTTGGCGGGTTTGAATTTGAAGCGGGGATTAGGCAGATTGGAGGAGGAAACAACTTCTATGGAGAATAGTTATGAACCGTTTCTATTATCTTCGATTCGATAAACACGATGTTGCAGAAGGGATATTGTTAGACATCAAGAGAGATTTTCAACTCCTACTCTCCAAAGTAAAGCCACCATTTGAATTGGACCTGTTCACAACAAACGACCACGAGGCCCATCTGAAGAATTTCAAGGAGCAACGATTCTTTGTTATATTTTCAGAAGGACTTAAACCAATGCTGGCCGAATTCAAGAGCAAGTATTCCGCAGTTGATTTACCAAGCCCCCCATCAAATACAGAGTTCATAATGGGCACACTTAATAACCCGTTGTGGAATCGTTAGTCATCAATGCAACGAGCTATCGCCTCTGGCATACGCAGTGGGATTGCGTTCAGCGCGTTGACTTTAGCTGACTGATTGGGCATATTGTGCGTGCAATTTCAGAAAGATTGGGGCTGTAGCTCAGCTGGGAGAGCGCGTGAATGGCATTCACGAGGTCAGGGGTTCGATCCCCCTCAGCTCCACTCCACATTACTACGATACGACGGAACGGGGGCCGTGTTTCACTCCCCCGGTGGGTGAACCTGTCCGTGTCTGTCGTCAACTCCGCTACACCATCAGTTTCGGAACATATCATGACCGACCGCGTTCAGGAATTCCATTCTTTCCGTGAGAGGATGAACAAGCGCATTCTCTCCGTCGATAACCGTGCCGTCAAGCGGTTTTTCGGGGTCGATACACTGACCTACGAACCCGGGGCCCTGTCGTCCCGCGAAAAGGAAATGCTTGGGCTGGTCGCCTCCATGGTCCTGCGTTGCGACGACTGCATCTCCTACCACATCGAACAGTG
>CAYHRX010000048.1:0-11897 GCA_964359075.1 uncultured Chitinophagales bacterium | reverse complement strand
GAAGAACGTGGCGACCCAGGTACCGATGATGACGAGTCTTGCCCGTTTCTTTTCCATTGCCGACATAATCACATCCGTTCCAGCGATATGGTAATGTTGACTCTGCTGTGGTGTAAGCGAGCTGGCAACAACAAGCCCGAAGTGGTTCTCGAAACCCGGTACCTTCTTCTGCTTTCACAGATTTTCGTGCAAGGCATCATCTGGCGCATCAATTCATTCGACCAGTGGGGAGTAGAATTGGGGAAGCAGCTTGCGAAAGCGATACTACCCGAGCTGAGGTCAACGGGCAAGGTGACGACGCACAACAGCTCAACGAACGGGTTGATCAATTACTACAGGGCGCATTCAAGGTAGCGCCAGACTCGTGGCTTCATGCTGCGAGGCAAGAAGATCAGCGCCACACTGAGTGCAGTCCCGATGGTCTGTGTCGGGACGAAGTTGAAGGGTGTCGCAAGTAAGACATGATGCTCAATTCGATCAATTGTCCATTGGATCTTCACATTTTTTGGCTATCTTAGGGCGTGAAAAACAGGCCACCCCGGTGGCCACATGACCGGCCCTAACTCAGATGAGCTCAATGGAATCAACAAGGTCCCAGGAATCCACCGTCTCACTCAACACAATCCCCACTGACGGTCGCATTTCCCGTCACCCCAGCCTCACTGATCTCGACGAGCTCTGCATCAACACCATTCGCTGTCTCTCCATGGATGCGGTGCAAAAGGCAAAGTCCGGCCACCCCGGCATGCCGATGGGGATGGCTGCACCCGCGTACGCGTTGTGGACAATGCATCTGAGGTACAATCCCCGCAACCCGAAGTGGGTGAACCGCGACCGCTTTGTGCTCTCTGCCGGACACGGCTGCATGCTGCTGTATTCTCTGTTGCACCTCACCGGCTACGACCTCTCGCTCGATGAGATCAAGAACTTCCGTCAGTGGGGGAGCAAGACGCCGGGGCATCCTGAGTACGGACACACACCCGGAGTGGAGGTGACCACCGGTCCGCTCGGACAGGGGATCTCCAATGCGGTAGGGATGGCGATTGCGGAGAAGTATCTGGAGGCGTATTTCAACAGAGACGGACGGATTATCGATTACAGAATCTATGTGATTGCCGGCGATGGATGTCTGCAGGAAGGTGTTTCATCGGAAACCTGCTCGCTTGCAGGACATCTCCGGCTCAACAACCTGATTGTCATCTACGACGACAACCATATCACGATTGACGGACATACTGATCTCTCATTTGGTGAGGATGTTGCGAAGCGCTACGAGGCGTACGGTTGGTTCGTGCAGACAGTGGGTGGGGATGGAAATGATCTTCCGGCGTTCGAGCGAGCGCTTGAGGCGGCAAAGCACGAGAAAGAACGACCTTCGCTCATCAAGCTCCGGACGCATATCGGCTTCGGCAGTCCAAACAAGCAGGACTCGCACGATGCACACGGCTCACCACTGGGCGATGAAGAGGTTGCTCTAACCAAGAAGCGTTACGGCTGGGATCCGGAGAAGAAGTTTTTCATTCCGGACGAGGCGCTGAAAGTGTTCAGGAAGGAAGTCGAGAAAGGCGCACAGCGTGAAGCTGAGTGGGATGCGCTCTTCGAGAAGTACGCTACCGCGTATCCGGAGCTGGCAAAGAAATTCAAACGGGCAGCCGAGCGGAAACTGCCCGAGAATTGGGAACAGGTATGGGCGGAGTCAGTCCCGAAGTTCGATCCGGCAACTCCTCTTGCTACTCGTGAGGCGCAAGGCAAGGTCCTCGATGCCATTATGCCGAAGCTTCCGCTTGTCCTTGGCGGTTCGGCTGATCTCACGCCCTCCAACAATACAAAGTTCAAAGGCACAACGGACTTCAGCAAAGCAAACCGCCTCGGTCGCTACATCCGCTACGGCGTCCGCGAGCATGGCATGGGTGCGATCATGAACGGCATTGCGGTCAGCGACATGCTGATTCCTTATGGCGGGACGTTTTTCACATTTGTTGATTACATGCGTCCGGCGGTGCGACTGGCTGCGCTTTCAAAGTACCCGACGATCTTCGTCTACACCCATGATAGCATCGGGCTTGGTGAAGATGGGCCGACACATCAGGCCGTTGAGCACCTTGCCTCGCTTCGTGCCATGCCCGGGCTTGTTGTGCTGCGTCCGGCCGATGCAAACGAAACGGCGTACGCGTGGAAGTTTGCCCTCGAACGTCGCGATGGCCCGACGGTGCTTGCCTTGACCCGTCAGAAGCTGCCTGTCCTCGACCCGGCCAAATTTGCATCTGCCGACAACCTCTCGAAGGGCGCCTACGTTCTGGCGGGCGCGTCCAATCCGCAGGTGTTGCTGCTTGCCACAGGCTCCGAAGTCTCGCTCGCCCTCAAGGCATACGATCAATTGACTGCCGGAGGAATCAGGGCACGAGTTGTCAGCATGCCCTCGTGGGAGTTATTCGAGATGCAGTCGAAGGAGTACAAGGAGAGCGTGTTGCCGCCGGCGGTGAAAGCACGCGTTGCGGTGGAAGCCGGGGTGAAGCTTGGATGGGAACGGTACATTGGTGAGCGAGGCGAGTTCATCGGCATGTCGAGCTTCGGCGCTTCGGCTCCGGCTGACGTTGCGTTCAAGAACTTCGGCATAACCCTCGAGAATGTCATCGCAGCAACGAGGAGGACACTCGCATGAAGATTGCAATGGCCGGCGACCATGCCGGTCTCCCTTTGAAGAAATGGCTGGCTGATGAGCTGAAGAAGGATGGCCACGAGATTCTTGATCTCGGTGCGCACGATGAAACGCCATCCGACTACCCGGACTTTGCCCGCGCGTTGGGGAAGGCTGTGGTCGCGAAGCAAGTTGAGCGCGGCATCCTCGTGTGCGGCAGCGGCATTGGTGCGTGCGTGGCGGCAAACAAGATTAAGGGCATTCGTGCCGGCGTAGCGCACGATACGTACTCCGGTCATCAGGGCGTTGAGCATGACGATATGAACGTGCTGTGTCTCGGTGCGAGGGTGATCGGTCCTGCACCAGCGTTGGAGATTGCGAAGGTGTTCCTTGCAGCGAAATTCACGAACGAAGAACGACACGCGAGGCGGCTGAAGACGATTCTTGATATTGAGGAAAAGCAGAAGTGATGACAGATTGCTGATGTCGGATATCGGCTCCCGCTCGCCAAATCTGAAATCAGCAATCAGCAATCCGGTGAACTGGTTTATGATGGAGGCTTTCATGAACAACCTACAGAAACTCGAACAGCTTGGCCAGAGCATCTGGTACGACAACATCAGCCGCGGAGTGATCCTCAAGGGGGAACTGAAGAAGATGGTGGATGAAGGATGCCTCGGCGTGACTTCCAACCCAACCATCTTCGATAAAGCCATCTCCGGCAGCAGCGACTACGACGGACAGATCAGAGAGCTTGTCGAAAAGAACCCGAACATTGATGCGGCCGAGATCATCCAGGCGCTGATGATCAAAGATATCCAGATGGCCTGCGACGTCATGAAGACGGTATATGACCGGACGAAAGGACGGGACGGATACGTGAGCGTGGAGGTTACACCCAGCAAAGCACGCGACACTAGGGCGACCATTGAGGAAGTCCGCGAGCTGTGGACGAAGATCAACCGCAGGAACCTGATGGTGAAGATCCCGGCGACAAAGGAGGGCCTTCCCGCCGTCGAGCAAGCCATCAGTGAAGGAATGAACATCAACGTCACGCTTGTCTTCTCCGTCGAGCGGTACAAGCAGGTCGCGAATGCTTACATCGCTGGACTTGAGCGCCGCGCTAAGGATGGAAAATCTCTCGACCATGTTGCGTCCGTGGCAAGTGTGTTCGTCAGTCGCATTGATACGCTGGTTGACGACCTGCTGGCGAAGAAAGATGCAGGCAAGCACACTTCGTTGATGGGCAAGGCAGCGGTGGCAAACACGAAGTTCGTGTACCAGGCGTACAAGGAGATTTTCGGCGCGCCTAGGTTCACCGCGCTCAAGGCAAAGGGCGCAAAGGCACAGCGACCATTGTGGGGCAGCACTGGTACGAAGAATCCCGCCTACAATGACCTGCTCTATGTTGACACGTTGATTGGCCCGGACACCGTGAACACGGTTCCTCCTCAAACCTACGCGGCGATCCTCGACCACGGCAAGCCAGCATTCACAGTCGAGTCCGAACTTGACAGTGCCCGCAAATTGCTGAGCGAGATCGGCGCAGCCGGCGTTGACATGAAGTGGGTGCTGCAGAAACTGGAAGATGATGGCGTCGCAGCGTTCGAGAAGTCGTTCGACGGCCTGTACACGAACTTGAGCAAGAAGCGCGGGGAGTTTGTTGGGACGCCCACGCCCGCAACGTGAATTGTTTTTCGTAAGTTCCACGCATACTAGGGCTTCTCAATCAGGGCGGAGTCGAAGCGTATCGCTGCTGAACAGGCTTCGACTTCGCTCAGCCTGACGTAGATTCCTCAGAGGATAAACGCAATGCAAATAGGTTTCATCGGTCTCGGCAAGATGGGTGGCAACATGGTGGAGCGCCTGCTGCGCGACAAGCACCATGTCATCATCTACAATCGTACGCCGGATAAAGTTCAGGCGTACGCGAAAAAAGGCGCAACGCCATCCACCTCACTTAAGGACATGGTGAGCAAGCTGCAAGGCCGCAAAGCCGTGTGGCTCATGGTTCCCTCTGGTGCGCCTGTTGATCAGAACATCGCCGAGGTTGCCCCGCTTCTTTCCAAAGGAGACATCATCATTGACGGCGGCAACTCCTACTACAAGGATTCGGTTCGTCGCTTCAAGGAACTTCAAATCAGAGGCATCCACTACATCGATTCCGGAACAAGCGGTGGCATATGGGGACTGAAGAACGGCTACTGCCTGATGATCGGCGGCGAGAAGGACCCGGTGCAGTACCTCGACCCCATCTTCAAAACTCTCGCTCCACCCGACGGTTATCTTCACTGTGGGGCTTGTGGCTCCGGTCATCTGGTCAAGATGATTCACAACGGCATCGAATACGGCATGATGCAAGCGTACGCGGAAGGCTTTGACATCCTCCGTGCATCACCCTACGGACTTGACCTGCAAAAGATCGCTCATCTCTGGAACCAGGGCAGCGTTGTCCGCTCATGGCTGCTCGAGCTTGCGGAATCCGCGTTGCAGAAGGACCCGAAGCTCGAAAGGCTCGAGCCCTGGGTTGCGGACAGCGGCGAAGGACGGTGGACCGTGTATGAATCAATCGAACGCGATGTCCCTGCGCCGGTGCTTTCACTTGCGCTGCAGATGCGCTTTGCCTCGCGTGACAAGAACTCGTTCGCGCATCGGATGTTGGCCGCGTTGCGGAATGAATTCGGTGGGCATGCGGTGAAAGCAAAGGAGTGAAGAAGCATCTGCTATCCCTGGGATAAGCGACCTGCAAAACCATGGAAAACGTTCTTCAAGCAAATCCACTTGCTGAATCCTCCCGGATGGAGAAGATCCCCGACCCGTGTGTTGTGGTGATCTTTGGCGCCTCCGGCGATCTCACCAAACGCAAACTTATTCCCGCCATCTTCGACATTGCCCGACAGGGTTTGCTCCCTCAGAATTTCACCATCGTTGGGGTTGCGCGCACGCCGATGAATGATCAGGCGTTCCGTGACTATTTACACGAAGCGATGAAGGAGTTTGGACAGTTGCGGGAGTCGGAGTCAGTGCTCTGGGAGAACTTCGCTCGCGGACTCTACTACCACGCAATGGACCCAAGTCAGGTGGTGGAGTATGCGGAGCTCAAGCGTCGGCTGTTGAACATTGGTGGCGAGCGGAACACGAACGGGAACTACCTGTTCTACCTCTCAACGCCTCCTTTGTTGTACACACCGATTGTCCAAAGTCTCGGCTCGTGCGGACTCAACATCCCATCCAATTCGCAGAATTGGGTACGTATCATCATTGAGAAGCCTTTTGGCATTGACCTCACTTCAGCCCGGAAGCTGAACGCTGACGTGCTGAGAGTCTTCTCGGAAGACCAAGTCTACCGGATTGACCACTACCTTGGCAAGGAAACAGTGCAGAACCTTCTGGTCTTTCGATTTGCCAACGGTATTTTCGAGCCGATCTGGAACCGCAACTACGTTGATCATGTTCAGATTACCGCGGCAGAGACCGTCGGGGTTGAGAACCGCGGCGGCTACTACGAGCATGCCGGCGCGATGCGGGACATGATTCAGAACCACATGCTTCAGCTTCTCGCCCACACGGCAATGGAGCCGCCGGTTCTCTTCGACGCGCAGCAGGTGCGGGATGAAAAGCAGAAAGTGTTTCAGGCTATTAGACAGATTGCACCCGATGAGGTCCACAAGTTCACAGTACGGGGGCAATACGCTGCAGGCACGGTGGCCGGCAAGCATGTCATTGGCTATCGTCAGGAGAAGGGCGTCTCGACCGAGAGCACGACGGAGACGTACGTTGCCATTAAATTCCAGATCGACAATTGGCGCTGGGCCGGTGTGCCGTTCTACGTGCGTTCGGGGAAGCGGCTGCCGAAGCGAGTCACAGAGATCGCAATTCAATTCAAGAAGACGCCGCATCATCTCTTCACATCACTTCCATCCGACCATCTGGATCGGAACAACATCGTCATCCGAGTGCAGCCGGATGAAGGCATCTCGCTCAAGTTCAGCTCCAAGATACCCGGGTCTGCCATGCGCATGCGGCCCGTAACGATGGACTTTCGCTACGGCTCATCGTTCGGCGGCCATCTCGCCGACGCCTACACTCGGCTGATTCTCGACTGCATGCTGGGCGATGCCACACTATATGCCCGAGGGGATAGCGTTGATGTTGCGTGGTCGCTCATCACTCCCATTCACGAAGGCTGGAACTCAAACCCGTTTTCGCGGGTTTACGAGTATGCGGCCGGCTCGTGGGGACCGAAGGAGGCGGATGAGATGCTCGCTGCTGATGGGAAACGATGGAGGCTGCCATAGGAATTCGGTAGAGGTCCGGCAGCAGATTGGTTAAGGTTGATGTTTGACTGCAGCCGCGTCGTGACCTTGCTGTGATGTGTCTGAGATTTCTCCCGGAGTGTATGTTCTTTAGAAGAGCTGCGTCTGTTGCGGTTGTCGTCCTCGTGGTTGCCTCGTTCCTCTGGCAAATCTCGCTCGGACGTTGTCCAGTCCCATGACCAGGAGTCCCTCATGCGTCCGATACTCACCTCTCTTTGCTGTCCGCTCCTCCTGCTCTTCGTTACTCATTCCTCATTTGCCGGCCCCTGGCCCCGCAAGCTAGGATCAGGATTCGTGCAGCTCGGGTTCAGCACGATCGGCTACAACAAGATCTATGATGATGGTGGCGAGAAGGCGCCCGTGTTTGCCGATGTGCGGGATAACGTGCTGCAGCTCTTTGGTGAAGTCGGCGTGACTGATCTGCTCACTGTTGGAGCGTCTGTCCCCTTCAAATTCCTTTCGGTCTCGCCCTCTCAAGTCCCGCTTGCGCCGACTCCCGCGAAACTTACAACCAGCGGCATCGGCGATATTGACATCAGGGCTCGCTACAATCTGTTGAATGAAGAGGGATATGTTGTCTCCGCCGGAATGCTGCTCGGCATCCCGTCGGGCGACAGTAAGAAAACGAGCGGCCTCATCCTCGGCGATGGGGAATTCAATGTTGCGCCAGGACTGCTGCTCGGAAGATCATTCTACCCCATTCCTGCGTACGCTAGCGTTGACTTTGCGTATGATTTTCGGGGCAGCGCATTCTCGAACGAGTTCCTGTACAATATTGAGTTTGGCTACGGACTTCTCGAGAGCAAATTATATTTTATCCTCCTACTCTCGGGAAAGGAATCAACTTCATCAGTCCCTTCGAAAGCCGCTGCGTCGGCGTATGGACTGTCAACCAACAACCAGGAATTCACCGCCATCATTCCCAAAGCTCTTTACAAGTTCTCAGGAGGTTGGGGTGCATCTCTTTCCTTTGCCACTGCCACACACGGACGCAACATAGCAGGAGGATTCGTCTTTGCGGGATCGGTGTTCCATGAGTTCTAGACATGTTTTCTTACGTGCCGCGGTTTGTTTTCTGTTGCTGGGATCGTCTGCGAGTGCCCAGAACGATCCAGAGCATTCGGTATTCTCCGCTGTGCTTCGTGACCATGTTGTGAAGGGAGAGGTTGATTACGGGTCCATCAAGACCGACAAGCGATTCACTCAGTACCTCTCTGCAATCAGCGAGACCGATCCCATCACCATCAAAGATGAGAACGACCGGCTGGCGTTCTGGATCAACGCGTACAACGCGTTCACAATTCGACTGATCGTCGATCACTATCCAGTGAAGAGCATCAGAGATATCAAGCAGGGGAACGTTGGTCCGTGGGATGTTGTGTGGATTGAGATAGGCGGGAAGACGTACAGTTTGACCCAGATCGAACACAACATCATCCGGAAGCAGTTCAACGAGCCTCGCATCCATATGGCGCTTGTCTGCGCGGCGAAAAGCTGTCCGCCCCTACGGTCAGAAGCGTACATCGGCAAGCAGCTCGACGCCCAACTGGATGACAATGCAAGAGCATTCCTGCATGATGAAAGCAAGAACCGGTTTGACTCGAAGACGAAGACACTCTACGTCTCTGAGTTGTTCAAATGGTACGGGGACGATTTCAAGGCGAAGTATGGCTCTGCGCAAGCGTTCATTATCTCCGCGCTCAACATCACTGGCGTCCAGTCAACTGAGTATGTTTCATACGATTGGAATCTCAACGAGCGGCATTGAATGAATCGCGTCAATGTCGTATCTTCCATCGCCAGGTACATCAACTTCGTCTCGAGCTAACTGTTCCTACGCATGCAAAGCCCCAAAGCCGCAGCAGACATCTCATTCTCTCCTGGTGCTTGCAGCCACCGGACCTGGAAAGCAGTTGTCATCATCCCCGCATTCAACGAAGAGAAGTCCATCGGCAGAGTTGTCCGGGCAATCCCGCGAGACACCGTTCATGACATCATCGTTGTTGATAACGGCTCGACGGATCGCACCCGCGGCATTGCGCGTGAAGCAGGCGCAACCGTCCTTCATGAATCGCGAAGGGGCTACGGCCATGCGTGCATGCTTGGGATTGCCCATGCGCTCAGGGAGGACCCACCAATCATAGCCTGCCGCGCCGGAGACTTCAGCGATTACCCCGAAGAACTTCCGGAGCTTCTGAAGCCAATTCAGGAAAAGGGATACGATCTCGTCATCGGTTCACGCATGCTTGGCGAGCGTGAACCCGGCGCTCTGCTGCCACAGGCGATGTTTGGCAACTGGCTCGCGTCGTTCTTCATCAGACTCTTCTGGGGGTATCGCTTCACAGATCTCGGTCCATTCCGCGCCATTCGCACTGACGCGCTGAGGCGGATGATGATGAGCGACCCGACGTATGGATGGACCGTGGAAATGCAGATCAAGGCGGCGAAGCTGAGAATGAAATGCACAGAAGTCCCCGTCCGGTACCGCAAGCGTATTGGCGAGTCCAAGGTTACCGGAACGATATCGGGGACCGTGAGAGCCTCCGTTAAGATTCTCTACACGATACTCAAGTACCTCGTAGTCAAAGTCGGATGAGATTGCGCCGGCTGATTGTGTTCGGGATCGTCACTGAGCTGCTCTACCTGAGCTTCTACCTTCCTCAGGATGTGGTGGGAGATGTGGGGCTGTTCATTGGCGTGAATGCGGCAGCATTTCTTATCTTCGCATGGGTTGTCTGGAAGATGCGTTCCGAAGATGCTGTTCCCGACAACACCAGGCTGTGTGTGACGATCGCATTTGCGTTCCTTTTCCGGCTTACGCTCGTTCCTCACGTTCCTGTCGCATCGGACGACATCTATCGCTATGTGTGGGATGGGAAGGTTGCCGCGTCGGGGTTGAATCCGTACGCTCTCGCACCCGTCAATCCCGCGTTGACAAGCCTGCACACGGCAGATCTTCCTTCGAAGATCGGCTTCCCGGAGATGCGCACGATCTATCCGCCACTTGCGCAGGTGTTCTTCTTCATCTCTCATGTGCTGTTCGGCGATTCGGTTTCCGGGATGAAACTCCTGCTCCTCTTTTTTGAGTCATGCTCGATACTTCTCTTGTTTCTTCTGCTTCGAGACGCAAACCTCAAACCCGAAAACATTCTCGTGTACGCCTGGTGTCCGCTTCCCATCATGTACTTTGGGTTGGATGGTCATATCGATGCCCTCGGCATTCCGTTCCTGCTGCTCTTCTTGTTGTTGATGATGAGAGGGAAGAACATTGCCGGTGCGATCTCACTTGGGATGGCAGGACTAGCAAAGCTGTATCCGCTGTTCGTTGCGCCGTTTCTTGTGCGTGCTGGTTCTGGCAAAAAGCGATGGATCGTTGCCGGAATCCCAATCGCGCTCCTGGCAGCGGGGTGCTGGCTGTACATTGAGCCTACGGGCGGCTTGTTCGAGTCATTCGCTGTCTTTGGCAGGAGGTTTGAGTTCAACGGGTCTGCCTTTGCGATCATCTACTCTCTCCTGAAATCGAACGAGGCGGCACATCTGGTGTGCGCGATCCTGTTCGTCGTCTGGCTTGGATTGGTGTTCGTGCTTGACCGGTCGCTCAGTGAGAAAATCTTTCTTGCGTTCCTTGGCTTCGTGATCTTCTCTCCAGTTGTGCAGCCCTGGTATCTGTCGTGGCTGGCGGTGCTGCTTGTGCTGCGCTGGTCTCTGGCGGTGTTTGTACTGCTCGGACTGAGTAACCTCAGCAACATTGTTGTGTACGAGTACCGGACTTCCGGAATCTGGCAGGATCAGCCGGTGCTGCTCATCGCGGAGTACCTCCCGTTCTTCGGATTGCTCGGATGGGAACTGGTGAAGGGGAAGTTCTCGCTTGCTGAGGCACTTATCATTTTTGCGCGTCTCCCAAGACCTGGGGAAGTGAAGACAAGACTGGGCCAAACCCTTGGGATGGAACAAGCTGCTGAGGTGTACAGGCAGTTCTCCGAACATGCATTTACGCTCGCCAACAGATTGGCTGGCCACGATGTGCGGGTCTATCTCTTCTTTGACCCGCTTGCAGAGGAATCAGAGATGCGTGCGTGGGTGAAGCACCGGTTTCGATTCTTCAAGCAGGAAGGGAGCGACCTCGGGTGTCGCATGCGATCGGCGTTCGACCGAACATTCCACGACGGAGCTGCACGAACCGTGATCATTGGGACGGACGTTCCAGAGCTTGACGAGGGAACGATCGGCGAGGCGTTTTGTGTTCTCAAGACACGTGACCTCGTCCTGGGCCCTTCGAGCGATGGCGGCTACTACCTGCTGGGGATGAATGCGCCGACGAAAGATGTCTTCGAGGGGATTGTCTGGAGCGGCCCGACGGTCTTCACAGCTACAGTTGCCCGCATCAAACGGCTTGGTCTTTCATACAACCAACTGCCAGAACTTGCAGACATTGATACACGGGAAGACTACATGGACTTTCTGAATCGTCAACGAAAGACCCAAAAATCTGGTTGAAAAGACTAACCGCAGAGACGGCGGAGAAACGGAACAGAAGCTTCTACTTCACACACAACCAAAGTGGAGATATCATGTCATCCTACTACGAATCCAAAGACCTTGGTAAGTTCAGCGATATCGGAAAGAACCAGAAGCACCTGTGGGATAAGTTCATTGCATGGTACACGGAGGCTACTGCGACTGAAGGAGCGCTGACGAAGCGCGAGAAGTCACTGATTGGTCTGGCAGTTGCTCACACGGTGCAGTGCCCGTATTGCATTGATGCCTACACCAACCAGTGTCTTGAGACCGGAGCGAACATGGACCAGATGACGGAAGCGCTACACGTAACTGCTGCTGTTCGCGGCGGTGCTTCGCTTGTACACGGTGTACAGTGCAGGAATATTGTTGAGAAGCTGACGATGTAACATCGTCATTCTGAGTGGCGCCGCAGGCGGCACGAA
>CAYHRX010000047.1:0-11919 GCA_964359075.1 uncultured Chitinophagales bacterium | reverse complement strand
TCGGATTGAATGGGTTTGGATAGTTCTGCTCCTACGAAAACACATTTGGCAGACTCGACGCAACCGTCTGCTCTTTCACATCAACAGTTCCACCCAAGACCAGTTTGGCAAAATCATATTGGTCGAATGTCGTTGCCCACTGATATGGATCGTTGTTCACCTTCGTGTAGTTGACGTTGATTTTGAGGGAGTCGCCCTGCTGCAGCATCAAACCGGCAAACGACCGCTTCGGTATCTTCATTTCAATTTGAACCACCGGAAGCCCTGATATGTTTGAGACAAGCTGAACCGTGTTTGGATAGATCACCCGGCGATTGAAATGCGCTTGGTAGTCGGGGTCATCATCCCACATGCCACCACCTCCACTGTAGGTTCGGACTTCAGGACTTGCGTCCCAAGAACGGAAATACAAGAATGTTCCGGTAGAGATATTGATCTTCATTATCGTGTTGCCGGTTCCCCACCACCACCCGTCGGATTGGAAGTCGAACGAGAGTTCCGGAAAGGCAATGTTCGGCAGCCGGAATGCAACGTACAGCGCGCTTGAGTCGTAGCTCATGTAGAGCTGTGGTTTGAAGCCAACCTGCGTGTAGCTGACCGTGTCGTTTACGAGTGGCCAGCCAGTCTCAATAGTCCCGTCAATGACCGGACGGAACTGCTGAACGTTCTGGCGCAATGGGAATCGCGGGTACCGATCCTGACCATCGGGTATACCGTCGCGATCTGTGTCGGCACTGTTGGGATTGCTCCCGGCGTAGTTGCCCGACATCGCTTCCATCCTGTCGGTGAGTCCGTCGGTGTCCGTGTCCGTGAGCGCGGGACTACTGGTGAAGCGCGACTCATCCAGCGCGACGAGCTGCTCATCGTCAGGGAACCCGTCATTGTCGGCATCGCCCGCTTCATAGACGCTTCCCCAATTTGCAAACAACTCCTCATAGGAACTGAACGTGCGAAAGATCTTCGCCTGAAAATCATAGTGCTCGCCGCATGCAACCGGAAATTCATGCGGTACGTCGCCGTGGTACATTTCGGGATGAGCATTGACGCGATACAAGTCATCTATGGCGTGCTGGCATTCGTGGACGAATATCCACGTGAGTCCATAGTTGATTCCGGGAAGATGTCCGGGATAGATTACGCCGCTGCCCACAGGCCACTCCGAGTGTGAGAAGCCGGTTTGTCTTGAAGGTCCAGGCAGTCCCAAGTCCATCACGCCGTACGACCAATAGCCGGCTGTTGCCGGACTGACGCGAAAGATGATATCGTATTGCGTGTTCATTACGCCGAGACTGTCAAGATCGGCAATGGTTTGCGCGACGTTCGTGTTGTTGGGATCGCCGAAGTTTCTGAGATCGGTGATAAGAAAATATGTGAACCGGATGTTGAGCTTCATGCCGGAGTTGCACCAGTAGAACAGCTTTCCGACGTCAAGCATCGTCTTGATTTTCTCGACGTCGGCGTTCGAGATCCCGCCGCGTGTGGTGTTCTGATATACAACTACTGCGACCTTCAGGTTCGCATAGGTGTAGAAACCCGATTGCGAACCCAGTGTTGTGGCTGCGACTTCATTCGACGCAGCAACTTCGGTGTGCTCGTCGTACCGTGTCTTCACCCTATAGTAGTACGTTGTACCAAGGCTCAAGCGCGAGTCAATGAATGTCGTGTCAAGGCCGACGTACGCGATAGGTGCACCGTAGGTGCCTGACGCCAAGCGACGGTAGATGTTGTACCCTTTAGGTCTGAGGGTTGAAGATGTGAACGATCGCCAACTCAGAATCACCGTCGTTGCTCGCGGTTGGACCACTAGACCGGTGATGAAACCGGTTGATTCGTTTGCTTCCTCCGAATGCGTGCTCATTACACCCTGGGGTGAGACTGCAAAGACGATGTAGCCATACTTCTTGCCGACCTGAGTCAACGTATCTGCGTAGCTTCCGGTGGTGATGCTCTCTGCAAGCCGGGTGTAGAGCATACGGCTGCGGCCGTCGGGCAGCGTATCCTGCGCTGTCCGACGATACAGCGTGTACGTTACACCGGCAACGTACCTCCAACTAATCGTACGATGATTGGTGACCGTATCAATGGAAGTGATCAGAACATCTTGTGGAGGTGTGGGCATGGCAGCAGCAGCCATATGCATGGTGATGGGAAACCGGAACCACGGTATTGCAGATACCGAGTCACCAAGTGCGCCCTGCTGCTGGGTGACCGTACAGGTGAAGCGCATGAACACACTATCGCCGACTTGCAAGCTGGGTGAGGCGAAGTTCCCCAACTCAGCGCCGAAGGTCCCGTTGCCTTCGATGTTAGGACCGCCAGTCGTGCGCCAGCGCGGAGCGTTTTCGATCAGGATTTTCGACTCGTTGCGATTCAGGAAACACACGAACGAGGTGAGCGGCGGCGTGTGCGTGCACAAACTTCCATCAGCATGTTGGACGACGTTGCGGAAGTAGACGTAGTCTGCGGGAAGGGCAGATGCATTCGCTGCAAAGAGCAAACACAACGTCACGAGACCCTTCAGCAGCATTTGAGATAATCGGCGTACGTACATCTCTTATCTCCTATTTCTTGAAAGTATTGTCACGAGCTTCAGTGGATGAATACGAAGCCAAACATTTTTTAGGAGTCCTCACTCAATTAACTGGATGAATTCAAACGCCACAGCCCAACTTGATTCCGGCCATTTGTGGCCCCCGTTTCGTTGACTCTGGCACACACTCAATCATCAATACGATTCCCATCGAGTAACATTCATCTCACCAGCATCATCCGATTTGTCTTGCTGAAACTTCCGCTTTCTAGTCTATAGAAGTACACGCCGGATGCCACATCCATCCCCGTTCTGTTCTTTCCATTCCATTGAACTTGGTACCTACCCGGCACGTGATCTTGTTCCACAAGCGTTGCGACTTCGCCACCTGTCAGGTCAAAGACCTTCAGGCTTGTGGATAGGATATGTCCCGCCCCTACAGGGATCGCATAGCAGATTGTGGTAGTTGGGTTGAACGGGTTCGGATAATTCCCGCTCAACTCAAACTCCGTCGGCATTTCGCCCGCTATCGGCTCAATTGCTTGCGGACCGATCATGTTGACCCTGACTTCGTACGTACCCAGAGTTCTGTTGCCTCGCCAATATTCAAAGTTGAACGACGACGACTCAAAGAATGCATACCCAATCCGCTGGCTATGCTGCGCACGAAGAATCATGACCTCGTTGGACTCGCCGTACGTATGACGGATAACGCCCGTTGGCGTGAACGGACATCGGCCCAGCAACACTCGACCGTTTGCATCAGCAGTGAACTGAATGTCGGGGACGTTATCGAAGTACTTCCCGTACCACACGCCGGGGCGAGCCGTGGCTTGATAGATCTTCACAATAGCGCCGGCAAGTGCAGTCCCGGTTTGATCCTTGACCGTGAGCTGGTTTTGTGCCGGCAGATCTTGCATGAAGACACCGATGTTGTCCGGCGCATTGCAGTTGCCCTGTACAGCTCTATGACCCGCGATGAGATTAAGCGCGACAGCGCTGTAGCGATCAACAAACGTGTACTGGCTGTTCATCAACCCGGTGATTGGCGTGGCATACAAACTCGAGCCTCCGACATAGGGCATATATTGAGTTCCTGCGATGTACTGTCCGTTCTCTTGAATAGCAACAGTGTTGGTTCCACCATCAACGTTGAAACCGTAGACATCAACGAGGTATCTCGCGTGGCCCAACTCGTGCATAAGTGAGCCTTCATAATAGAATGGATTGTTGTCCGACGTGCTCGTGTGGTTGGAATAGAATCCACCGTTGAGCAGCGTTGCAGGAAACCCCCACTGCATGTCAATCGTTCGGTCGTTCAGATTGGGATTGTTGGTGGGAAGGCCGCCCGCCAGCGGCAACGCAGCGTCAGGCACAACCGTGATCTTGTCGAGACGAATGCGATCAAGCACGCCATTCGGTGCTTCGGGATAGATGGCGTTGGCAAACATCTGATTCCATCGGCGGACCTGTCGTTGTGCCCAATCCTCCCAGCAGTTGGAGTGTACGTTCGGCAGCAGCTTCTGGTACTGGCGGAAGTAGTCGTACACGCTCTGCTCAACATACAAACCAACGCCGATGGCGTTTGTGTAGACCGAGAGAGAGTTGTTCTGTTCCTCCTCTTCCGGAATCCTATTGTCGGGATCGATGATGAACGCGAGCACATGCCGGGTGAACGACCATAGCCAAGGATAGTACACTGAGACTGTATCACCTGCGGGCAGGTTGACCGCACCGGAGTCTACTGCAATTCCATCCATGACCCACTTGTACGCAACCCCCTGCAAGTTCCCTGTCGTCCAGTTCTTGACGTTCGCCTGCCAGCGCACAAGTTGTCCGACAGCAGGCCAGCCTTCGGTGTCGGGGTCTGGACTTCCCCACACAAAATCGAGTCGTGGAATACGACCCATGTAGCCTATGGTCAGATCATCACCCGTTGCGAAGACCGGATCCTCATTCACATCGCGTGAATGGATGCTGTACACACCCTGAGTCGAGACGGCAAACAGAACGTACCCGTACCGTATGGTCGGCAACCCGGTGCTATCAACGAAACTGCCTCCGCTAATTCCCGATGCCACTCGTGTGTAGAGCATTCGACTTAATCCGCCCGCGACAGTGTCGCCGGTGAGCCGACGGTAAACCGAATAGGTGATACCGGCAACAGATGTCCATTGCACCGTTCGGCGGTGAGTTATGCTGTCAACGATGAGCAATACGTTTTGAGGTACGCCGGGAATGGTTGCAGACGAGAGTGCAAGCGTTAGTGGGAAGCGGATCCACGGAATGTCGGTCACAACGTCCGCAAGCAAGCCTTGTTGTTGCGTCGCTGAGCAGGTGAACGTCGCAAACACGCTGTCGCCAACTTGGACATTTGGATTGACGAAGTTCGCCAGCTCGACGCCGAAAGTACCGTTGCCGGGGATATTCGGTTCGCCCATCAGATTCCAGCGGGGTGATGTTTCCAGCAAAGTGCGACTTCGATCTCGATTGAGGAACACCATGTATGACGCGTCGGATGGGGTGTGAATGCACGAAGAGCCGTTCGCGTGGCGGACGAAGTTTTTGAAGTAAACGGAATCACGGCTTTGAGCGTATGTCCGGTCTACGAGGAGCAAGCTCGCAATGAGTACGCACGAGCCAACGGAACAGATCACTGCAAACCGCATCGCATTCCCTCTTATTCAGTCAGTTTTACTTTTCGTTTCATCGCCCCATCACAATCACCGACAAACATCCACCAGTTTGTGAGAGGCTTATCCTTGTGCACAAGGCCGTTGTCTTTGCCGGGTAGACTCCGCATCCAGTACATGAACCACTTCAAACTGTTGCATCCCCACTTCACGCAATTCATTTTCTGTTTCTCACCACTGCCGTCGGGCTTCCAGTCTTCGATGTCGGTGAGAATGTACTTCTTGTTTGCCCAGTCGTAATCCTTCTCTGAATTGGGTGTGAAATGTGCCCAGCCGCAGCGTCGCTCCTTGGAAATGTTCTGCGCAGCCTGTGCCCAGTTGCCGCCGGGGAACCAGCCGACGAACTTCCCCCAGAAGAGCAGCTTGTCCCACTCGCTCTCAGGAAGCGCATCACGCCCATCGACGAAGTTCAACAACGCTTCGATCTGATGCATGTGGTCTTCCATCGCCTCTGATAATCCTCGCTGGTAGTTGTAATGATACAATGTATAGGTGTATTTCAAAACAGGCAAGTCCGTAGTGTCCCGATCGCTGTTGCTGATGTCGCCGAACGGTCCGGCCATGTTCGATTCCCATAATCCCACCTTTTCACCATGATAGCCCCACAGCCAGAACTCCCTCACTCCATTTTCTTCGACCCACTCTCTGACATTGATCCGCTCCATGATTGCCTTGTAGTCCGTCATCGGCACTTCATCGCCGGGCTTTTTGTATGTGGGAAGAGGTTCAAGGAATTCGCATGTCTTTACCACTTGGTACTCAACGCTCGGCTCCGCGTCGGGATTCTCGTATTGCCGGAATCGTGACGCTTCTCGGAGTGAATCCACCAAACCTCGAGTGATGCCATCCGTCTTTGCGCGGGTGAACGCAAGGCTCTTCCCCCAATCGCCTGTTACGCTGATATCAATGCTGTCGCCCTTAACAGGAAAGTATTTGATGACGACAACGGGGATGGTGTACGGTGTGTTGTTTCCCGCCGCCTCCAACACGCAGTAGGCGAGCAAAACGAGAGAGACCGCCAGGAGGAAGCGAAAGGCAGTTTTTTCCCAATTCATCGTGATAACCCGCTGATGATGCTTCGAACCATAAGGTCGGAAGGTCTACGCAATGCGGGCGAGCTTATTTGAGCGCCGCCTTTACTTTTGCAACTGCATCTCCGGAGTAGTAGTTGCAGACACCCTTCTTGGCTTTGGGTTTGATTCCCAACTCCTTGATCGCTTTCTTGACCTTGGCGTCAGAAACGCCTAACTCCTTCGCGATATTACCGGCTGTGAGCAGACCACCTTTTGCGTCTTTCATGACGGCGTCTCCTTCTTCTTTGATGAATAAAAGTTGGTGTCTTTTGACCAAGACCACAGGCCATCGAAGCTCCAACGCGATATAACGTCTCCGAAAACTACGCCACGCCGAACTCTATTTTCGGTGTTACGCGCCGTTTGCCCTTCAAGTGTTAGCACATCATCGGAGTTCGTACGAGTGGGCGCATTCGCTCGTCCAAATATTCTATCCAAACTCTGATGGTTCTCGGCCGAACACCAAACTCTTGTTCAATTTGATCGGGGTCGTTGCCACAAGGCGAGAATGGGGTTTGCAACTCAACCAAGAGCCACCGTCCTTCTCTACGAATTGGTCGGAGAATATAACTGTATGCGTCCCTGTTCGGATACCGAAACAACTTGATGTTCCATTCAGCCTCCTTGCTAGGCTTAGAGTAAAATCGGATTGGCTTGTCCTCTCTCAACTGCATCGATTGCGTCGCCAAAAAATCTGCCCAGATACGAATTGAGGTGTTGGGAATTTTTAGATTGACCCACCCTTCTGTCTTTACTGTCCCTTCGGCAGACTCTGGATACACGTGCCCAAGAAGAATCACGGGTTATGGATAGAAGTGGCAAGCCCCAGTAGTCATATTTGTGAAACCCCACAAGGAAGGCTCGGACTTTCTCACTGCTACCGTGGATGGTGTACTCCCATCCTAGAAGGGTGGCAATGGTATCAGCGGCAACATCGGGCTTGGAGTAGATGACGGCGTAGATATCGTCAGCGCCCGGGGGAATGACCATTCCGATTCCATAATCGTCCTCTTGAGCACGACACTCAGGTTGGAAGGGGAATATCAAAAGGGCAACGGACAATATGTAGAGTGACAGTTTCATGTTTTGGTTAGGGCAAATGGCGCATGACACCTTCAATAGCGTACTGGAGGTTCATTTTTCCGCGCACCGGGCGCGGGTAAATTCCAACTTTATCATCAAAACCCCACACCAATTCCAAACCGATGCGCCGCCCCGAGCAGTTGCCAGTTGCTGTACGAATAGTCAAAGCGGAGTTTCCAGCCGACGATGTCGGTCTGAACCCCTGCTCCGAATGAGTGGCGCGCAACATCATGATAGAGCTGATAACCGGCGCGCAGGAAGAGCGTGTTATCGTAGCCCCATTCTCCACCGACGGCCCCGAGCGGTTTGCCGTCGTTCGGCTTTGTGGCGGAGAAGCTCACCAGCACTTTCTGGTCTTCGCCGTCAATTGCATTCATCGCCAAACCGAACGTGAAGTTTGTGGGGATCGGGTACGCTTCGTTCACAAACTTGATGTCGGACCCGAAGTTGGAAATCTGCATGCCGAACCTGAAGGCACGCCAATCGGAGACATACATGGCAGCGATGTCTGCGGAGACAGCGTTTGCCGCGAAGCCTCCATAGAGCTTTTCGTGGATGTATCCCACCGTCGCTCCGATAGTCACGCGGTCGGTGAGGAAGCGAGAGTAACTGATTGCGCCTTTGTAGCTGCCTGCCGAGAACGTTTCGCCAGTCCCATCGGGTTGCAGCGGAGTGCGCACGGGCATCAGATCGGTGTACAGCGCTATGACGGACACGCCGATAGTGCCAAAGTCCTCGAACGAGTGTGCCGCCGCGCCGAACTCATGCTTGACGCCGGCAAACCATTCGTTGTGGTTGAAGACCACGTCACTCCCTTTGATCCACGCCAGTGCGGCTGAGTTGTAGTAGGTTGCCTCGGCGCCTTGCACAGAGGCAATGTACGCGTTCGCCATAGCTGAGCCGCGAGGACTGACGCCAATCTTCAGGAACTGCGCGCCGGTGCTGCCGGGTCGTTCATATTGCGCATGCGCCAGTCCGGTGAGAACCATGGTTGCAATCATTAGTCGTCGCATCATGGCATTACACCTCAGAGTTGTTTGCCGAAAATCTTTTTTGATTTCTTTCCCAGTAGGACTGTCCGAAGGACTCCTACGGAGAAGCCCCTAATAGGTTGCTGAAAAACTCAAATACATAGTCATTGCGAGCGGAGCGAAGCAATCTCGACATTTCAATTTTGGACGGCGTTGAGGGATTGCTTCGTCGCTTCGCCTGCCTTCGCCGAAACGAAGCATCGGCTTCGTGCAGGCAGGCTCCTCGCAATGACTGTTTGAGAACTCTTTGGACAGCCTCCCAAAATAACACCGTCACTTTATCACCACAAACTTCCCCGCCTGCACTTTTCCATTCGTCTTATCCTCCGCAGTGAACATATAGATACCGCTCGAGACAGCCTGACCAACTGACGAAGTCAGATTCCAATCCTCATACCCTCTGGCAGGATCGCTGTGTGAGATCGTTGTCACCAGGTCGCCGGCGATGGTGTACACCTTGATCTCGCATTGGGGCGGAAGATTGATGAACTGCAGACGGCGATCCTGCTCCATCCATCGATCACGCGTACCCGCAGGCTTTTCCCACGGCGGGTCGTAGGAGTAATATGCAAGGTCGCCGCGATACGGATTGGGAACAACCGCGACGTCTCCAACAGATTGCGGGGGTGCCGTGCCGGGAACAGTCGTCTTTGCATTCTTGAACAAGCTCGATTCCTGTGACGGGAAATTCGCCGCCGTATCAGGCTTTGAGAATGCCGTCACCGTGTAGTAGTACGTCAGATTGTTGAGGAGGCCTACGTCGGTGTACTCGCGGACAAGTCCAGTGTTGTACCCGTACGAATTGCCGGGAATATCATACTCACCGAGCAGCGTCCACGGGCCTGTTGCACTTTGCGTGCTCTTGTACACGCGGTAACCTTCAAAGGGTTGTCTGGAGCTATCTGCTCTGTACGGGTCTTGATATATTTCCGGGTTCACACCTCCGGGAAGCGGCTCCCAACTCAATTTCACTTGATGGTTACTCATTAGCGCTCGCAACGGTGGAAGTGGTGGGGGAGAAGGGACTCTGAAGTTCTGTCTGATCAGCCAAGTCACTGTCTTTTCGTTCGCGAGCGCGCCTGCAACACCATGTCCTAAAATCTCCGCTACTTGAAACGTGAGCGTGTCACCAACATTCAGATCAACCGGACCAAAGGCAATAATGAACTGCGAGCCGATTGCCTGCTGCTGATTCTGCATGATGATGGCTGACGCCATCTCGGCATAGCGTGCGGCGTCACGTGAAGGGGGAGTGACAATGCCGCCGCCTTCGTACCAATTGAACGTCCAGCGCAGCGAGTCGGGGTGAACATTCTTCGGCGGAATGATCTTCACGCCAATCGGACCGTACGCATTGCCGTCTGACCCACCAGCTTGATCAATGGAAAGGCCGAAGTGTTTGTCGGAATAGTAGGTCGTGTAATCGTCAAGAGCGAAGTCCCAGCCTTGCCCGCGATAGCCGACGTTTCCATCAAGCCAGTACGCAATCCATGCTTTCCTGATGCCGGTGCGCTTCGGAATGACGTAGAACGTGTAGACGATAATTTCATCGAGCGGGGACGAGCTCCACGCATAGCTTGTCTGAATCACGTCAAGATACAGGGGAGTATGATTCGCAATATTGGTTATGTTGTAATCACTGTACCGACAGACAAAATCCTGATCGGAAACGCCAACATACCTTTGCCAGTACGGAATGTCGACGGTATCACCCTTGCCGATCACCCAAATTGAATCCCACCGTGCAGCACTCGGATAGAATTCGAACGACGACGCCCAGCTTGTTGTCACCGAAACGAGCGTGTCGTTGCCCGGCGTGATTCCGCCAACCCAAATGCCCCCTTCGCCAATGTGCTCTTCGTGGCTGTTGGGTGGATACTCACTGTAGATCAATCCGGGATAATCCGTTACCGCAGCCCAAAGCGAGCCGATGTTCGTTACCAATTGGCGAACGCGGCCCACGTCGTGGACTTTGTAGTCCAAGCGGACTTGTTGTGCACTGAGCGGCGCGGCGAAGACCAACACAAGTGCTATCAAGATTCGAGTTCTCGTGTGCAAGCTTGACTCCTGAGTTGCGGAAGAGGCTTGAGCCGGAGGCTCATGAGCCTTTTGCACAAATCCATTAGTTTCAGAAATGAACTGGTTCATTTTATTATCACAAACTTCCCTACCTGTACCTGGCTCGTCCGCTGATCTTCGGCAGTAAACAAATACAACCCGCTGGAGATCGCTTGTCCGACTGATGACGTGAGATTCCAATCTTCATATCCCTTTGTTGGATCGCTGTGTTGGATCGTTGCCACAAGGTCGCCAGCAATCGAGTAAATCTTGATCTCACATAGTTCGGGTAGATTGATAAACTGTATTCGACGGTCTTGCTCCATCCATCGCTCACGCTGACCCGCAGGTTTCTCCCACGGCGGATTGTAAGAATAGTATGCAATGTCGCCGCGGTACGGATTGGGAACAGCAGCAACTTGTCCGACGTTCTGCGGCGGCTTTGGACCCGGCACGGCGAGATGCGCAACGGCATTCCGACTCGATTCCTGCGATGGAAAACCTGTGACAGTATCAGGCTTTGAAAATGTCGTTACGGTGTAGAAGTAATCAAGATTGTTGAGCAGCCCAACGTCGGTGTACTCGTATGCGAGGCCTGTGTTTTGGCCGAAGGTATTCGTGGAGTCATCAAACTCTGCAAGAAGGGTCCACGGCCCGGTCGCGCTCCGTGTACTCTTGTACACGCGATAACCTTCGAATGGTTTTGTGACACTATCGGCTCTGTAGGGGTCGTAGTAGTTCTCCGGGTTCACGTCGCCGGGGCGGGGGTTCCAGCGAAGGCGGACTTGGTGATTCAGCGTTTCGACGCGCAGTGGCGGCGACGGGGGCGGCGAGGGAACTCTAAAGTTCTTTCGGATCAAGATGTCAACGTAGTCTGCATTCCTGTACACGCCCTGCAGACCACGTCCCAGGACAAGCACCCTCACCAAATGCAGTGTATCACCAACCTGCAAGCGATATGGCCCAAACGACACTTGCGCCTTCGTCCCATCACCTGTGCTCTGCTGATCTTGCATAATGACTCCATTCGTCATCTGCTGGTAGCGTTCGTTGTCTCGGCTCGGCAGACCTTGCTGACGACCGTTGTACCATTGATACGTGAGCCGGAGCGAATCCGACGCTCTGTGTGCAGTTGGTGGAAACACCTTGTCGCCAAGCGGACCGTAGGCATCGCGGTCTACACCGCCTGGAATATCCACACTCATTGCAATCATGCGATCTCTGCGGAAGAACGACTCATCGTCAAGTGCATAGTCGCCGATCGTGGCATTTCCTACGTTGCCATTTATCCAACTGGTGAGATACGCGTTCTCCAGACTAACCCTCGCGGGCATAATATAGTAGTTGAAGACGATGATCTCATCGAGCGGCGGTGAGCCCCACGCGTAACTGGTCTGGATAACGTCGAGATAGAGCGGAACATGGTTGGCAACTCTGAGACTCGTCGGCCC
>CAYHRX010000046.1:6977-11929 GCA_964359075.1 uncultured Chitinophagales bacterium | reverse complement strand
ATTTTGCGATTCTCTTCCGGCATCTGGGCAAGCTGTTTCTGAATCTCCGCCATCTTCGCGTCCATCTTGCCGCTTGCCTGCTTCATCATGCTCTCCATCTCCGCGAACGTGATTTCGGAGTAGGTTTTTCCTTTGGGATCGATGGTGATAAAGACTTCTCTGTCGAGGCGGACGATGAATGACTCGCCCGTTTCTTTCGTGACGACTTTCATCTTCTTGGGAACTGCCCACATCTGTTCACCCCGCTCACCTATTGGCCCACCGCTCGTCGTCGATTCCCAATAGAGTCCCTGACCAAATACAGGGACTGAAAGCCCGACGGCAAATATGACAACCATCGCTACGCGAATACATTTGTTCTTCATTGATTCTCCTTTTTGTGAATTGGGTTTGCGTGGGCTATGTGTCAACTACAAAACCGGTTCGAGTGGGCGTGCAACCATCAAGCCTGTCTGTGTCTTATGCGATGCAAGATAATCAACCAGCGACTCCTCCGTGATTTGTACTTCGCCCTTGCTCAGTGGAGCGTGAAGGTACTTGAGCACACCGTTGGCGCGAATGGCTATTCCGGTGTGGGCAATGTCGAGGCCTTCCAGGGAGGTCGTCAGTCCAATGATGTCGCCGCTTTCGATCTTCTCCTGTGCGTTGGCTAATTGCTCTTTGGGGGCGAAGTAGTGCTGACGTGTGTTGATGACAGATTCAGTCTCTTTGATCCTCTCGAGATACACCTTGTTGGCCAATTGCTTGTAGGCTGCGGGGTGCATGGACATGAAACTCAGCTTCTTCTCAAACACAGCGCCACCAATCTCCTGTGACACATTTCGGACGATGCTCTTCTTCTCGTTGTCATCGATCCAGTCAGAGAAGTAGTGCAGGCGGCTTGGATATTTATCAATGACACCGTCGCGATAGCGGATGAGTTGCAACTGCTTCCTGTAGTCTTCGAACGTGTGGCTCCCCAACTTGATGCACCGCGACAGCGTGAGTGTGTTCTCCACAAACGTAACGCAGTCGAGTCCTTGGAGATTAACGACGAGGTGCTCATCGCCGGGTGTCTCGAGCGCGTTCGCGACATACCGCGTCCCGAGAAACGACACTCCCACGGCAATCATCACTTCACCAATCGGGCGCTCGTGCAATGACTCCCTCACGGCGAGGGCAAACTTGCGTTGGCAGATCTCTTCGTTGGTGGGCTGCGCCTGTGCCACTACCTTCTCTCGTAGAGAAGACGGAATGGCGACTCCACCAGCGACCAGGGCAAGCTGACGAATGAAGCTGCGTCGGGATGTTGTTGGTTTCTGCATCAGTACTTTGAAAAAGGGAACCGCCAAGGCGCCGAGTGCGCCAAGAAGATATGGGTTAGTTTATCCAGATCAATTTCAACAATGTGTTTTGGCGTTCTTGGCCCCGACTATGTCGGGGGCGGTTCGAATTGTTCCTTAGAACGGCGTTTCCTCATCCGCCACACCTGCGGGCATCGTATCAAACACCGCTGGCGCGAGGTTTTCGAAGCGCGCATATCGGTGCACAAACGCGAGCTTTACATCGTCAATCGGGCCGTTGCGCTGCTTGCCAACGATGATATCGGCATGACCCTGGGATGCCTGTCCTTCTTCGGTGTTTGGATCGAGATACATCTCGGGTCGATGCACGAACGCAACCACATCCGCGTCCTGCTCAATGGCACCGGATTCGCGCAGGTCGGAGAGGATTGGCCGCCTGTCGGTGCGGCTTTCCACGGCACGGCTAAGCTGCGAAAGAGCGATCACCGGAATGGTGAGTTCCTTTGCCAGGGCCTTTAGGGAGCGGGAGATGGCGGAGATTTCCTTCTCGCGGTTCTCCGCGGTCTTCGGCCCCTGCATCAACTGGAGGTAGTCGACAATAACCAGTCCGATATTCCTCTCGACCTTGAGCCTCCGAGCTTTTGCCCGCAACTCAAGTATACCGAGGCTTGCAGTATCATCAACAAAAATCTGGGCGTTCGTCAATCGTCCGGCTGAAATGCTGAGCCGCTTCCATTCTTCTTCAGGCAGTCGTCCCGTCCGCACCGCGTGTGCATCCACTTTCGCCTCGGCGCAGAGCAGACGCATCACGAGCTGGTTGGTGGACATTTCGAGCGAGAAGATGCCGACGCCTGTGGGTTTTTCACTGTGCAGTGCTGCGTTACGCGCAAGCGAAAGCGCGAACGATGTCTTGCCCGAGCTGGGGCGACCAGCAATAATAATCAGCTCGGAATTCTGCCAGCCACCGGTCAGCGAGTCGAGATCTCTGAAGCCGGTCGGCACACCGGTGACGCCGCCATGCTTACCGTGGATCGACTCCAGCATCTCCAGCGTGTCGTGTACTGCCGTATGCATGGAGGTGAAGCTGCGCTTCAGTCGCTTCTCCGAGATCGTGAAGATCGCCTGCTCGGATTCATCCAGTAGTTCGAATGCGTCTTCCGTTGGACTGTACGCACGGCTGGCAACGTTGGAGCTTGCCGTGATCAACGCGCGCATCAGCGACTTCTCCAGCACGATGCGGGCGTGGTACTCCACGTTCGCGCCGGACGTGACGTTCATGGAAAGCTCGGCTAAGTACGGCTCACCGCCGATCAGATCGAGGTGGCCGCGGCGGCGCAGCTCTTCTGCAAGCGTGATCGTATCGACGGGCTCACTCCGCTCGAACATGGCGATGATTGCCTGGTAGATCTTCCGGTGATAGTCCGCGTGGAAGGCGTCTTCATCCAGCACTTCGATGACTTTGGAGATCGCCTCGCGCTCGAGCAGCATCGCGCCGAGCACCTGCGACTCGATGTCCACCGCCTGAGGCGGCACACGACCTTCGCTTGTGGTCGGTGACTCTATCGCTTTGCGTAACAAGACTGGTTCAGCCATACAACTTGATCCTTATGAGTAATGTTCTCTCGTCTTTCGGCACGTCTATTGGGGAGTGTTAAAGAGTTCCGCCACTGTCTCCATTATTTCCGCTTTAGTTATCTTCGATTTCTTGCGGAAGCCACATCCACATTGAAAGCATATTTCAATTCTTCCAGGGAATCGAATGCCGACTGTTTCAGCAACAACAGAGCCACAGTCTGGGCACAATGGAGAAGATATCCCAACGGGCATTTTCAGCTGATCAAAACCAATGGCTTTGAAGTTGAGGCCACCATAATTTAGTTCCTTGAGTACTTGTGGCGTCCATGTTCTTTGCTTCTCACGGAGAAACGTGAGAACGGCATTCAGATCGCGACTGGGCTTGCGGCGCCCATCAAGTTTGATAAGTGCTTGCCTGTGGAATATCTCGCAGAATCCCACCGCACCGAGCACAGCCACCGCTATTTTGATAGATGTGGCCCAATCGAAAACGAGCATTGCCAAGCCATAAACGGAAATCGTAAACAATAGGGTAAGAATTCCCACCGAATTCAATGCACGTTCAAACGCAGCAACGATAACTGACTTGAGCTTCGGATCAGTATTTGTCATGGATGATTACTGGATATGGCGACAACTCTTATTTGCGACTTGATCTTTTCAATCTTCTTATTGAACTGTTCTTTTTTGTGAAGATACCACTCGCTCTTCTGAGTTCCGTAGATTCGATTTTGTCTTTTTCCTGCTATAAGCTCATCGAGCATTTGGTTCACGTCTTGAATCAACTGGAATGCCCCGGGTTTGTTTTTCTGAGCAACCAAATACTTAAGCAACTCATAAATTCTGCCGTTATGGACAAGTGAGTCAATATCATTTTCAAAGTGTCTCAACTCTTCGTCGATTGAAGCATTGTCTTTGAGTTTCAGTCTCAGGTCAAAAAAGAGTGTTGCGTAGAGAGGCTCTTGGGGCTTTTCCTGAAAGGCTTTTTGAATGAGGTGCAACGCCTCAGCGTCTGACCCTGTGCTAACAGAAGACATTGCCTTACAGTATGACAGGACATCCGATGAAAGTAAAACAAAATCGTCATAGGAAGATCCTTGGCGGATCAACGAGTAAACGCCTGCCGGATCTTGTGTACACTTCTTAGCGGTTTGTATTGCCAACAACTTAACCTCGTTCGCATCTAGCAAAGGGGTGAAGCCAAAGTATAGGCCCGACCTCACAATTGATTTGTAGTTCCCGTTCCTGTCTTTTCTAATAGGCAAACCCGCATTTCTCCACTCACTCTCCTTACGGATTGTATCGATGAGGGGGATGAATTCTCTTGGCGTCGCGTCAGAGGCGAGTCCATCGAAAAGAAGGTATGGATTGCCGCTTCGATATTGCTGCAATATGTCTTGAGATGAAATCGTCATACTAAGATGCTCTTTGCGTCGATGCGAAAGCGCCGCCCAAAGTCCGTCACTTGTTGTTTTGCTCCTTAGCCAAGGAGGTGAGAAACTCGCCCCATCCCTCGTCAGAATGGAAGATTCTCATTCCAAGCAATTCTTCAAGAAATGCCTTGTTGAAAAGAATGTCGTTCTTGTCTCTCGTTAGAAAAGAAGAGCATTGACTCTTGAACGCAGAATCAAGATGAAGAATATCAACTCGATTCTCTCGTCCGACGACCCGCTCAATTGCAGGGCATTTCTCTGACCCTTTATAGTCTTCCAATGCACCCGGCAGTGTTTCCAATGTAAAGTTTTTTAGGTCCCCCAAAGTAGCCTGGGAAGGAAGACCCAAACCCGGAATCTTCCGGTTGATATTCTCATAGGGAAACATCACCAGAATAATCCGACCCTGTTGCTCCAGATCCTTGAGTTCCTTTCGGAACCCCCCAGTGTCACAGTACACTTTGATGTCAAACGTCCTTTTCTTGCATCACCTACCGACTAACTCATCATGTAACTTCCTCACCGCCTGCACATCTTCCCACGCCGGTCGTTTCCAGTTGGGGTTGCGGAGAAGCGCCGCGGGGTGGTATGTTACCATCAACGGAATTCCTTACAATGATTCTGAAAGTCATATTCGATTTCCTAAACTTTATTTAATTAA